>NZ_JBWKZU010000058.1:0-30479 GCF_059424825.1 Acidovorax sp. GW101-11A03
GGGTCTGCATGAAGGTGTGCAGCACCAGGCCATAGCTGGCGTAGAACGCCCAGCCCGCCACCACCGCGCCCACCACCACCCAGGGCGCCAGCCACGCCAGCAGCTGCCCACGCAACGAGCGGAAGTGGTACCAGCGGCTGGGCGCACCGGTGCTTGTGCGGCCGGTCTCGGTGGCGGCCTTCATGCCGCCGCCACCCGCCAGCCCAGGCCGCGCACATTGCGAATGGCATCGGGCCCCAGCTTGCGGCGCATGCCGTGGATGAGCACGTCCACCGCGTTGCTGCTCACCTCCTCGCCCCAGCCGTAGATGCGGTTTTCGAGCTGCTCGCGCGAGAGGATCGCGCCGGGGCGCTCCAGCAGCGCCTGCAGCAGCGCAAACTCGCGCGCGGTGAGGGCTTCGCGCGCACCGCCGCGCAGCACCTCGCGCGTTGCCAGGTCCAGCTGCACCACGCCATTGCCCACGATGGACTGGGCCACACCGCTGCGCCTGCGCACCACGGCACGCATGCGGGCCAGCAGTTCGCCCACCTCGAAGGGTTTGAGCAGGTAGTCGTCGGCGCCCAGGTCCAGCCCCTGGATGCGGTCGTCCAGCCCGTCGCGGGCGGTGAGCACCAGCACGGGCGTGAGGTCGCCGCGCGCACGGGCTCGGCGCAGCACCTCGGTGCCGTCCAGCCCGGGCAGGCCCAGGTCCAGCAACACGCAGCGGTAGTCGCCATCGGCCAGTGCACTGTGTGCCAGGGCGCCGTCGCGCACCCAGTCCACCGACCAGCCCGCGCCCTTGAGCGCATGCACAAGGCTGCGCCCGATCATGTCGTCGTCTTCCACCAGCAGTGCGCGCAACAGGTTCTCCTCTGATCAATACGCCGCATGAGTCCACGGGCCCGGGCGGAGCCTAGCGCGCCATTCTTAGCGCCAGATGAGCGCCGCATGAAGACCCCAAGCCCCCGGCCCCGGGGCGCTAACTCTGGGCTAAGTCGGGCTTCCTACAGTCGCCCCGCCAGCCAGCCGACCCGCTGGCCGACCTTCCAGCGCAGTGCCGCCGCACGCTACCACCCCGGCGGCGGGGTGTCCACGCTGGCAAGCCCTGTACCCACCCGCTTCACACCCTTCTGAACCATGACACATCTCCCAGATACCTTGTCTTGCGCCCCCCGCCGCCTGGCGGCCGTGGCCGCCCTGCTGACGCTGGCAGCGGCACCCGCCAGCCTGTGGGCGCAGCAGCCCCAGCCCCAGCAGCAAGCCCAGGAGCCCGCCTGGGGCCTGGGCCTGGCCGTGAGCGCCGACCGCAAACCCTACCGCAGCTTTGACCACAAGGTGCAGCCCCTGCCCCTGGTCACCTACGAAAACCGCTGGATCAGCATCATGGGCCCGGGCGTGGACTTCAAGCTGCCCTCGGCGGGGCCCCTGGACCTGCGGCTGCGCTCCCGCTTTGGCTTTGAGGGCTACGAGGCCAAGGACTCGCCCCACCTGGCGGGCATGGCCGAGCGCAAGGGCAGCCTGTGGCTGGGCGCCGCCGCCACCTGGCACACCGGGGTGGTGGACCTGTCGGCGGAGCTGCTGGCCGACGCCTCGGGCCACAGCAAGGGCCACCAGCTCACGCTGCAGGCCGAGCGTCGCTTCCAGGCAGGCGCCTTCGACCTCACCCCGCGCCTGGCCCTACAGCGCCAGGACCGCAAGGCCGTGGACTACTACTACGGCGTGGAGAAACACGAGGCCCGCCCGGGCCGCCCCGCCTACGCAGGCAGCGCGGCCGTGAACCTGCAGGCGGGCGTGCGCGTGGGCTACACCTTGGCGCCCCGGCAGTGGATGTTTGTGGATGTGAGCAGCACCCGGCTGGGCAGCGCCATCAAGAACAGCCCGCTGGTGGAGCGGTCCAGCCAGCCTGCGGTGACGGCGGGGTTCCTGTACCGGTTCTGAGCCTGATTCGCCACCGGTCCGCGCGGGGCACGGCTGGGCATGACCGGGCCCGTCAATGCCCCACGTACCGCCCCGGCCGGTGGCTGATCCACAAGAACCCGCTCATCACCAGCACCGCCAGCACCGAATACGCCACCCGCTCCACCGGCACCACAAACAGCGCCAGCAGCACCACGGTGCCGTCGATCAGCATCTGCACCTTGCCCGCGCGCATGCCGTAGCGGGCCTGCAGGTACAGCGAGACCACGGTGGCGCCGCCCAGGCTGGAGCGGTGGCGCGCCAGAAACAGGCAGCCCGTGCCCAGCAGCAACCCGCCCAGCAAGGACGCGAACAGCGGGTTGAGGTAGTCCACATGCATCACGTGCGGGAACAGTTCGGTGAGCAGCGACAGCAGTGCCACACACACAAAGGTCTTGAGGGTGAACTCGCGGCCCATGCGCGTCCAGGCGAACCAGTAAAACGGCAGGTTGACGACAAAGAACAACTTGCCGAACGAGATGCCGGTGACGTAATGCAGCAAGAACGCCACGCCCGCCGTGCCGCCCACCAGCAGCCCCGCCTGGTTGAACAGCATGAGTGCCATGGCCACAAACAGCGTGCCGGCAAACAGGGCCTGAGCGTCTTCGAACGCGCCGTGGCGCAGGGTGGCCGCCTGCGCGGCGGCGTCCACGGCGGAGCCTGGGGTGGGGGTGTCGGGCATGGGTAATTCAACCATCGTCGGCTGGCACAGAAAGCCTGTGCGCTGAAAAAAAGTGCATGGCAGCAGGCAGGCCGGGGTCAGCAAGCAACATGCCAAGCCCCGGCATGGCTACACCGGCGTGCAGGTCCGTGGCTCATTCGGAGTTCAAAACTTTCAAGCCTTTTTGGCCCTCTGCGCCTGATAGTATTGCCTTTATAGCTATCAAATATATAGCATAACTCCATTACAGAGGATCCGCGGCGCGGCAGCGCGGCATGCAAGCTGCTTGGCGCCTGGGGGTTGGCTCCCTACACTGAAACCCGTCGCCCCGCCCCGAAAGCACCCGCCACCATGTCGCTGAGCTTCGCCTTCCACCCCCGCCTTATCGATGCGCTGCGCGGCTACGACAAAAGCCGCTGGCTGGCCGATGTGGGGGCGGGGGTCACGGTGGGCATCGTGGCGCTGCCGCTGGCCATGGCGTTTGCGATTGCCAGCGGGCTCAAGCCCGAGGCCGGGCTGTGGACGGCGATCATCGCGGGCTTTCTGATCTCGGCGCTGGGCGGTACCAATGTGCAGATTGGCGGGCCGGCGGGCGCATTCATCGTGATCGTGTACGGCATCGTCGAGCGCTACGGCGTGGCCAACCTGCTGATCTCCACCGCCTGCGCGGGCGTGCTGCTGGTGCTGCTGGGCCTGTTCCGGCTGGGCACGCTGGTGCGCTTTGTGCCGGTGAGCATCGTGATCGGGTTCACCAACGGCATTGCAGTGCTGATTGCGCTGTCGCAGGTGAAGGACTGGCTGGGCCTGTCGATCGAGCGCATGCCGGGCAATTTTTTCTCGCAGGTGGGCACATTGGCGCAGCACCTGGGCAGCTTCAACCCGTATGCCTTCGGGCTGGGCGCGGCCTGCGTGGCCGGTTTGTTCCTCTGGCCCAAGCTCACGATGAAGGAATCGCCCGTGATGCGGGTGCTGGAGCAGCACACGGTGCGCAGCTTTGCGCGCGTGCCCGCGCCCGTGGTCGCCCTGGTCACGCTGAGCCTGCTGGCCTGGGCGCTCCAGCTGCCGGTGGAGACCATCGGCTCGCGCTTTGGCGGCATCCCGCAGGCGCTGCCGGTGTTTGCGCTGCCCGATTTTTCGTGGGAGACGGTGCGCCTGCTGGTCACGCCCACGCTGACCATTGCGCTCTTGGGCGCCATCGAGTCGCTGCTGTGCGCGCGTGTGGCCGACCAACTGGCCACCGACCCGCACCACAAGAAGCACGACCCCAACCAGGAGCTGGTGGCCCAGGGCCTGGCCAATATCGTGGTGCCATTTTTTGGCGGCATGCCGGCCACGGGCACCATCGCGCGCACGGTGACCAACATCCGCTCGGGCGCCACCTCGCCGATTGCGGGCATGGTGCATGCACTCACGCTGGCCGTGATCGTGCTGGTGGCCGCGCCGCTGGCGCTGCACATTCCGCTGGCAGTGCTGGCGGGCATCCTGCTGTTTGTGGCCTGGAACATGGGCGAATGGCACGAATTTGTGCGCCTGAAGCACTTCAGCAACCACTACCGGCTGCTGATGCTGGGCACGTTTTTCCTCACCGTGGTGTTCGACCTCACGGTGGCGGTCGAGGTGGGCCTGTTCATGGCCTGCGCGCTGTTTGTGCGGCGCATGAGCGCGCTGTTCCGCGTGGAGCGGCAGCCCGCCCCGGACACCGCCGCAACCCCCCGGCACCCGGCCGCCACCTGGCGCCTGCACGGCGCGCTGTTCTTTGGCGCCGCCGCCAAGCTGGACACCATCATCCAGGCCGTGGAGGCGGGCCCGCCCGGCCTGGACGTGGTGCTGGACGCGAGCGAACTGGTGGCGCTGGACACCACCGGGCTCGATGCGCTGGCCCAGCTGCTCAAGGCCGTGGCGGCGCGCGGCGGGCGCCTGCGCATCGAGCACCTGCACGAGCAGCCACGTTCACTCATTGAGCGATCAGGCTTTGGCGCGCGGCTGGCGGCGCAGGACGATCTGGCCGTTTAAGCTGCGCTGATGGAGAAGATCGCAGGCTGAAAGGCCCTACTTGCCGCCCTTGAACTCCGGCGCATCCATGTCCGCCCCGGTCTGCGTGCGCAGCACCACATGCTCGGGCCCGTGGACCACCGTGAACACCTTGGCCTGGTTAGGCGCTTCCAGGTAGCGCCAGTCCACCCAGGTCTCCTTCTTCAGCTCGTAGGGCGTGGACTTGGCGGGTTTGCCCAGCAGGCGGCGCACCTCGTCCATGCGCATGCCGGGCGACACGCGCGCAAAGGTTTCGGGCGTGAGCACCTGGCGCAGTGCCGTCATGCGGCCATCGGCCCCGATGGTGATCATGTAGTTGACCTGGCCCGCGGGCTGGCGGTTGTACTCGAAGGTGCGCGCGCCGCCGGGCTCGTCCCAGACGTTTTCGGGCGCGCCAAAGCGGTCGCGCACGTCGGCTTCGGTCGATACGCCCTCCTTCAGCTCGCTGATGCGCTGGGGGTCGCAGGCGGTGAGGGCGATCAGGGAAAAAGCGGCCGCTGCCAGGGCAGCGACGCGATATATCAAGCGCATAAATTCGTCCCGGTAAAATCTTGGACCTTTGGTGCGTCACTGTGTCTGACGCGTTCCAAGAAAGAGATTCACAGTCCATGTCCATTTTCCGCCGCCCCGACTACCAGTCCGACGCCACCCAGTTCATCAACCAGCTCAAGGCCAGCCGCCCCGAGCTGGACCAGCAGCAGCAAGCCGGCCGCGCCCTGCTGTGGGACAAGCAGGTAGACCGCAAGATCTGGGGCGAATACCGCGAGGGCCAGGTGGCCCAGAAGCCCTACGTCTACCAGACGAACGCGGATTAAGCACCAAATTGGCCTTCTGCGCCTGTCCATCAAGCGCTGATAGCTCATATTTTTATAGCACCCCATGACCACCGCGAGCGCAGCCGACACGGCCGATTCGCCGGACATGCCCGCCCTGGATGCGGCAGGCATGCCCGACGTGGTGGACCAGGTGGCGCTGGCGCGCCTGTATGGCGAGCCGCTGTTTGCGCTGCCCAACGACCTGTACATCCCGCCCGACGCGCTCGAAGTCTTCCTCGAAGCCTTTGAAGGCCCGCTGGACCTGCTGCTGTACCTGATCCGCAAGCAGAATTTCAACATCCTCGACATCCCCATGGTGGGGGTGACCAAGCAGTACCTGGCGTATGTGGACGAGATCCGCAGCCGCAACCTGGAGCTGGCGGCCGAGTATTTGCTGATGGCGGCGATGCTCATCGAGATCAAGTCGCGCATGCTGCTGCCGCCCAAAAAGCAGGAAGGCGGCGAGGAGCCCGAAGACCCGCGCGCCGAGCTGGTGCGCCGCCTGCTCGAATACGAGCAGATGAAAATGGCCGCCGCCCGCCTGGGGCAGTTGCCGCAGTACGGCCGTGACTTCCTCAAGGCCCAGGTCTACATCGAACAAAGCCTGCAGCCGCGCTTCCCCGACGTGCATGTGGTGGAGCTGCAAGAGGCATGGCGCGACATTCTGAAGCGCGCCAAGCTCGTCCAGCACCACAAGATCACACGCGAAGAGCTGAGCGTGCGCGAATACATGAGCATGGTGCTCAAGACGCTGCAGGGCCGCCGCTTTGTGGAATTTGAAGAACTCTTCGAGCCCGAAAAAGGCAGCACCGTGCTGGTGGTGACCTTCATCGCCCTGCTGGAGCTGGCCAAAGAGACGCTGATCGAGATCACGCAGGCCGAGGCCTTCGCACCCATCTACGTGCGCCTCGCCTATACACCTGCATGACACCCCCTGAGTCGCCTTCGGCGCCTTCCCCCTCTCCTTCGGGAGGGGGACGCCACCGGTGGCCTGGCAAAGCCAGCTCCACGGTGGCACTGGCCTGAAGCAGCGCCGTTTCCAACGGCAATTACGGACCCCTTATGGCATCCCACGACTTCGACGTTCTCATCGTAGGCAGCGGCCTCGCTGGCCTCTCGGCCGCGCTGCACCTGGCGCCCACCCACCGCGTGGCCGTGATCACCAAGCGCACGCTGCAAGATGGATCGAGCGGCTGGGCCCAGGGCGGCATTGCCGCCGTGCTGGCCGACGACGACAGCTTTGCCGCACACATCGAAGACACGCTGGTGGCCGGTGCGGGCCTGTGCGACCTGGCCACCACCCGCTTTGTGGTGGAGAACGCGCCCGCATCGATTGCCTGGCTGCGCGAGCTGGGTGTGCCCTTCACACTCGAAGGCGACCAGCTGCACCTGACGCGCGAAGGCGGTCACAGCGCGCGCCGCATCGCCCATGTGACCGATGCCACCGGCGCAGCCGTGCAGCGCACGCTGATCGACGTGGTGCGCAGCACCCCCGGCATCACGCTGTTCGAGCAGCACACGCTGGTGGACCTGATCACCACGCGCAAGCTCGGCCTGCCCGGCCAGCGCTGCCTGGGTCTGTACGCGCTGGACAGCGACACCGACGAGGTCGTGACCTTCCGCGCGCCGCAAACCATCCTGGCCACGGGCGGCGCGGGCAAGGTGTACCTGTACACCACCAACCCCGACACCGCCACGGGCGACGGCATTGCCGCCGCCTGGCGCGCGGGCTGCCGCGTGGCGAACATGGAGTTCATCCAGTTCCACCCCACGGGCCTCTACCACCCGCACGAAAAGTCCTTCCTCATCAGCGAGGCCGTGCGCGGCGAGGGCGGGCAACTCAAGCTGCCCCCCTCTGCCGGCGGCACGCGCTTCATGCTGGACCACGACCCGCGCGCCGAGCTGGCCCCGCGCGACGTGGTGGCCCGCGCCATTGACTTCGAGATGAAGAAGCACGGGCTGGATTGCGTGCACCTGGACATCTCGCACCAGAGCCCCGCGTTTTTGCAGGAACATTTCCCCAACATCCTGGCCCACTGCGCGTCGCTGGGCATCGACATCACGAAGGAACCCATCCCCGTGGTGCCCACCGCCCACTTCACCTGCGGCGGCGTGCTGACCGACCTGGCCGGCCGCACCGACCTGCCCGGCCTGTTTGCCGTGGGCGAGGTGGCCTGCACCGGCCTGCACGGCGCCAACCGGCTGGCCAGCAACTCGCTGCTCGAATGCATGGTGTTCGCCCGCGCCGCTGCGCAGGCCATCGCTGCAGCCCCGACCACAGAACTGCCCACCGTGCCCGCGTGGGACGACAGCCGCGTGACCGATGCGGATGAATCGGTCGTCATCTCCCACAACTGGGACGAACTGCGCCGCTTCATGTGGGACTACGTGGGTATCGTGCGCACCAACAAGCGCCTGGAGCGTGCCGCCCACCGCATTGCCATGCTGCAGGGCGAGATCCAGGAGTTCTACGCCCACTTCCACATCACACGCGACCTGCTGGAGCTGCGCAACCTGGTGCAGGTGGCCGACCTGATCGTGAAAAGCGCCCAGCTGCGCCGCGAAAGCCGGGGCCTGCATTTCAGCCGCGATTACCCCGAGATGGCCGCGCCTGCGGCCCCCACCCTTCTCGTACCACCGGTGGCCCGATGACCTACAGCGTCAAAGAAATTTTCTACACCCTGCAAGGCGAAGGCGGTCAGGCGGGCACACCCGCCGTGTTCTGCCGCTTTGCGGGCTGCAACCTCTGGACGGGCCGTGAGCAGGACCGCGCCCAGGCCATCTGCCAGTTCTGCGACACCGACTTTGTGGGCACCGACGGCACGCTGGGCGGCAAGTTCGAGACGGCCACGGCACTGGCGGAATTGATCGCCGCCCAATGGCCTGCGGGCGCAGGCCACCGCCTGGTGGTGCTGACCGGTGGCGAGCCGCTGCTGCAGGTGGATGCGGCGCTGATCGACGCGCTGCACGCCCAGCAGTTCCGCGTTGCCGTCGAGAGCAACGGCACCGTGGCCGCTCCCGAAGGCATCGACTGGCTGTGCATCAGCCCCAAGGCGGGCGCGCCCTGGGTGCAGCGCAGCGGGCAAGAGCTGAAACTCGTCTGGCCCCAGCCCGGATTTGACCTGTTGGCGCTGGAGCAGGACACGCAGTTCACCCACCGATTCCTGCAGCCCATGGACGGCCTGCTGCAGCGCCAGAACACTGCCGCCTGCATTGATGCCTGCCTGGCCCACCCCGCATGGCGCCTGAGCCTGCAAACCCACAAGCTCACCGGCATCCGGTGAGCAGCTTTCTTTTTTTGGTTCCCGTATGTTGTTCACCATCTCCCAGCGCTTCTTCTTCGACGCCGCCCACACCCTGCGCCGCGAAATCGAGGCCGAAGGCAGCCGCCGCGTGCACGGCCACACATACCACGCCGAAGTCTTTCTAAGCGGCCCGCGCGATCCGGCCACCGGCATGGTGCTGGACCTGGGCCTGCTGCGCCGGGGCCTGGAGGTGGTGCGCGAGCAGCTGGACCACCACATGCTGGACGACGTGCCCGGCCTGGGCACCCCCACGCTGGAGAACCTGTGCGTTTTCATCGCCCAGGCCCTGCCCGCCGACCTGCGCCCCAGCGTGAGCCGCGTGCGCGTGTGGCGCGAAGCGCTGGGCGACAGCTGCGTGCTGGACTTTCCGCAGCCCTGACCGGCCACGGCCCTGCCGCCGGCAGGCCCCCCATTCACAGACTTCACTGAAGGAAGCCCGATGTTCCGCACCCTGCTCAAATCCAAGATCCACCGCGTGGCCGTGACCCAGTGCGAGCTGCACTACGAAGGCTCCTGCGCCATCGACGAGGACCTGCTCGACGCGGCCAACATCGCCGAGAACGAGCAGATCCACATCTGGAACATCAACAACGGCGAGCGTTTTGTCACCTACGCCATCAAGGGCCAGCGCGGCAGCGGCATGATCTCGGTGAACGGCTCGGCCGCACGCCGCGCGTCCGCAGGCGACCTCATCATCATTGCAGCCTTTGCGCAGGTGCATGAAGACCAGGTCGGCACGCACCAGCCGCAGCTGGTGTTTGTGGACGAGCACAACCGCCAGACCGAGCTGCGCCACGCGGTGCCCACCCAGGCCCTGTAACCATGCAGCCAAAACATGACGGGCTGGTGGCCCGCAGTCTGGCCGCCGTCTGGCACCCTTGCACCCAGATGAAGCGGCACGAAGCCCAGCCGCCCGTGGCCATTGCGCGCGCGCAAGGCCCGTGGCTCCATGGCACCGATGGCCAGCGTTACCTGGACGGCATCAGCTCCTGGTGGGTCAACCTGTTCGGCCACAGCCACCCACACATCCAGGCCGCGCTGGTGGACCAGCTGGGCCGGCTCGACCACGTGATGCTGGCGGGCTTCACCCATGCGCCTGTGGTGGAGCTGTCCGAACGGCTGGCCGCACTCACCGGCCTGGGCCATGCGTTCTACGGCAGCGACGGTGCCGCTGCCACCGAAATTGCGCTGAAGATGAGCGCGCACTACTGGCGCAACACCGGCCGCCCCGCCAAAAGCCGCTTTGTAGGCCTGGCCGGTGGCTACCACGGCGAGACCGTGGGCGCGCTGGCGGTGACCGACATCGCCATCTTCCGCGAGGCCTATGCACCACTGGTGCGCCTGGCCGACACCGTCCCCAGCCCCGATGCACGCGGCGCCGCCCCGGGCGAAACCGCGCAAGACGTAGCCCGGCGCGCCGCCGCCGCGCTGGAGGCATGGCTGCAGGAGCACCACAGCACCACCGCCGCCTTCATCGTCGAGCCCCTGGTGCAATGCGCCGCTGGCATGGCCATGCACGACCCCGAATACCTGCGTCTGGCGCGTGCGCTGTGCAACCGCTACCAGGTGCACCTGGTGGTGGACGAGATCGCCGTGGGCTTTGGCCGCACGGGCACGATGTTCGCGCACCAGCAGGCGGGCATCCGGCCGGATTTCATCTGCCTGTCCAAGGGCCTCACGGGCGGCACGCTGCCGCTGTCGGCCGTGCTGACGACGGACGCGGTGTATGCCGCGTTCTACGACGATGATGTGGCGCGCGGCTTTCTGCATTCGCACTCGTACACCGGCAACCCGCTGGCCTGCCGCGCGGCGCTGGCCACGCTGGAACTGTTTGAGCAACTGGATGCGCTGAACGCCAACAAGGCGCTGGCGCAACGCATCGATGCGGCGTGCGCACCCTTGGCACAGCATCCACGTGTGCGCCATGCGCGCAGCCTCGGAATGATCTGGGCCTGGGATGTGGACACCACGCTGCCCGACTTTGCGCGCCGCTACCACCAGCACGCGATGACACGGGGGCTGGTGCTGCGGCCGATCGGGAAAACGCTGTATGCCATGCCGCCCTATGTGCTCGACGACGAGGCCGTGCAATGCCTTGCCAGCGGCGCGCTCGATGCGCTGAACGCCACCCTGCAGGAGGAAAGTTGATGATGGGATGTTTTGTGACCGGCACCGACACCGGTGTCGGCAAGACGCTGGTGTCCGCCGGGCTGCTGCATGCGCTGGCACGCCACCACCGCCGCGTGGTGGGCATGAAGCCGGTGGCGGCGGGCCTGGTGCCCTGGGGTGAGGACTGGGCCAGCGAAGACGCGATTGCGCTGCGCTCGGCCTCCACCCTGGCCGTGGCGCCCGCGCTGGACAACCCCGTGCTGCTGCCCGACCCGCTCTCGCCCCACATTGCGGCCGCACGGGCGGGTGTAGAGATCGACATCGCCACCATCGTTGCGAGCTACCAGGCGCTGGCCGCCCAGGCCGATGCCGTGGTGGTGGAGGGCGCGGGCGGCTTCCACGTGCCGCTCACCGACACGCTCACGGGTGCCGACCTGGCCCAGGCGCTGGCCCTGCCCGTGGTGCTGGTGGTGGGCCTGCGCCTGGGCTGCCTCAACCACGCCCTGCTCACGGCCGAGGCGATCCGTGCGCGCGGCCTCACGCTGGCGGGCTGGGTGGCCAACCGCATCGACCCGGAGATGGGCGCCGCCGACGAGAACATCGCCTACCTGCGCGCACGCGTCAACGCCCCGCTGCTGGCCGAGGTGCCCTACCAGGACCTGCCCGAACCCGGCAGCCTGGTGTTTGACTTGCCCAAGGACTGGCAATGACAAGCCGCACGGCGCCCCAGCCCTCGTGGCTGGACGAGATTCCCGCGCACCTGGCCGACATCGAGCGCGCCCACCTGCTGCGCCGCCGCCGCGTGGTGGAACCTGCTGGCGGCGCCCGCCTGCGGGTGGACGGCCAGACCATGCTGGCTTTTTGCAGCAACGACTACCTGGGCCTGGCCAGCCACCCCGCGCTCGCCGAGGCGGCGCGCGAAGCCACCCACCACTTTGGCGTGGGCTCGGGCGGCTCGCCCCTGGTCAGCGGCCACAGCGCCGCCAACGATGCGCTGGAGCACGAACTGGCCGCCTTTGTGCAACTGCCCCGCGCGCTCTACTTCTATGCGGGCTATGCCACCAACACCGGCATCATCCCGGCGCTGGTGGGCGACGGCGATGCGCTGTTCTCCGATGCGCTCAACCACGCCTGCCTGATCGACGGTGCCCGCCTGTCGCGCGCCACCATCCACCGCTATCCCCACGCCGACCTGGCCGCACTCGAAGCGCAGCTCGCCGCCAGCCCCGCGCGGCGCAAGCTGGTGATCAGCGACGCGGTGTTCAGCATGGACGGCGACCTGATCGACATCCCCACCCTGCTCGCGCTGTGCGAGCGCTACGACGCCCTGCTGCTGCTGGACGACGCCCATGGCTTGGGCGTGCTGGGACCGCAGGGGCGCGGCAGCCTGGCACAGGCCGGGCTGACGGGACCCAACGCCTCGCGACGCGTGCTCTACATGGCCACGCTGGGCAAGGCGGCCGGTGTGGCCGGCGCATTTGTGGCGGGTGATGCTGCGCTCATCGAATGGCTGCTGCAAAAGACCCGCACCTACATCTTTGCCACGGCCGCTCCCCCCCTGTTGGCAAGCGCCTTGCGCAAAAGCCTGGAGCTGATTGCCGCTGCGGACGACCTGCGGGAGGGGCTGCGCCAGCGCATCGCCCAATTGCGCGAAGGCCTGGCCACGCTGCCCCCAGAACTGGGCTGGCACCTGCTGCCATCCCACACGGCGGTGCAGGCGCTCGTCATCGGCAGCAACGAAGCGGCCCTGGCCGCGATGGAAAGCCTGCGCCAGCGGGGCCTGTGGGTGCCCGCCATCCGACCGCCCACGGTGCCTGCAGGCACGGCCCGGCTGCGCATTGCGCTGTCGGCCGCGCACACGGCGGCGGATGTGGAGGAATTGCTGGACGCGCTGGTGGCCCATGCCGCCGACTGCATGGCGGCTCTTCAACAAGAAACCGAAGACACCAGCGTGGCGCCTGCGGCAGTTCTCGCTTGAATCGCGTCTGAGGGCCCAGCCGCCCCCCTGAAAACCAAGGGGATCGGCTGGCCGCAATCAAGTGCTTTCCCTCAGGATGCGGCGCTGTGCGTTGTGGAGCCCGCCTTGTGTGCCGGTTTGGCCGTTTCAAACAAGCCACGGGGCTCTCAGCCGCAGCCATCCCCGGCGTACACCACAATCCCCTGCATGAAACTCTTGCTGGTGGACGACCACCCCCTGTTCTGTGTGGGCTTCGCGCATGCGCTCGCCCAGGCGCTGCCGACGGCGCAGGTGCTGACCGCACCCACGCTGGACGCGGGGCTGCAGGTGGCAGGGGCAGAACAGGATCTGGACCTGGTGCTGCTGGACCAGCGTCTGGGCGCCCACACAGGCCTGGAAGGCCTGCGGCTTTTTGCCGCGCAGTTCCCACTGGTCGCCCGCGTACTGATTTCGGGCGACGAAGACCCCTCCCTGGCGGTAGCGGCCCGCGGCGCCGGGGCGAGCGGCTTTCTAGGCAAATCGCAGCCCGTACCGGCACTGGCGGCCGCGCTGCAGCACATTGCCGAAGGGGGCGTGGTGTTTGATGTCCCGGCCCCTGCGCCAGCCAGCACCGCCCCCACGCCCACCGCGCGGCAGCGCGAGGTGTTGCAGCTGGTGGCCCAGGGGCAGCCCAACAAGCGCATCGCGCAGGAACTGGGCATTGCCGAGCGCACCGTCAAGCTCCATGTCACTGCGTTGCTGGACACCCTGCAGGCGCGCAACCGCACCCATTTGCTGGTGGTGGCCCGCGCGCAAGGGCTGCTGCAGCGATGACACGGCCCGCACCCGCTGCAGCGGCCGTGGACGCCGATGCCCTGGACGCTCTGTACCGGGGCGCGCCCCTGGCCGCCCTGGTGGGGGTGGTGGAGGCTTTTTTCCTCAGCGTGCTGTTCTGGCGCGATGTGCCCGCAGCCTCCATCGCCGGGTGGCTGCTCGCGTTCGCGGCCGTGCGCGGCCTGCGCATCGGCCTGGGCCTGGCCTACCGCCGTGTTGGGGCGAAGCAGCCAGGCCGCAATACCTTCTGGGCCCGCTGGGTGGTGGCCAGCGCCCTGGCCCAGGCGCTGGCTTGGGGGGTAGGCAGCTGGGTGCTGCTGGCCCCCCACAACGTGGTGGCCGAGATGGCCTTGCACATTGGCCTGGCCGCTGTGGTGCTGGGCAGTGTCGCCCACCTGGCCCACCACCGGCCCGCGCTGGCAGCCTATGCCGCCGGGGTGTTCGGCCCGCTGGCCCTGCGCGATGTGCTGGTGGGCCAGCCCCTGCACTATGCGCTGGCCCTGGCCTCGGTGCTGATGGCCTGGTATGTGTGGCGCAGCGGCCGGGCGCAAGCGCGTGCCCTAGCGCAGGCCAGCGCACAACGCCAGGAGAAGCTGGCCCTGATCGACGCCTTGCAGCGCGAAAACGAAGCCACCCGGCAGGCACGCGCCGATGCCGAGGCCGCCCATGCCTCCAAGGCCCGCTTTCTGGCCACCATCGGCCACGACCTGCGCCAACCCCTCAATGCGCTGGGGCTGCTCTCACACACGCTGCGCCAGACCCCCACGGCCGCTGCGCCCGAACGAGTGCAGGCGCTGTCCGGCGCCATCGCCGAATGTGTGAGCAGCATGGGCGCGCTGGTGGAAGGCCTGCTCGAACTCTCGCGGCTGGATGCACGCACCCTCACGCCCCGGCCCACGGCCTTTGCGCTGCAGGGCCTGTTCGATGAAATGACCGGCAACTTTGCCGCCATGGCGCAAGAGCGGGGGCTGGACTTGCAGATGGCCACCACCCCCGCCACCGTGTGGGGCGACCGCGCCCTGCTGGCACGGGTGCTGTCCAACCTGGTGTCCAACGCCATCCGCTACACGCCCGCAGGGTTTGTGCGCGTTGACGCGGTGCAGGAGGGCGGAGCCCTCACCGTGGGCGTGCACGACTCGGGCGTGGGCATGGAGGCAACCGAGTTGCCGCGCATTTTTGACGAGTACTACCAGATCGACAACCCGCAGCGCAACCGCAGCCAGGGTGTGGGCCTGGGGCTGGCCACCGCCAAGCGGCTGAGCGACCTGCTGGGCCTTGATCTCTCGGTGCACTCCATCCTCGGTCAGGGCAGCAGTTTCAGCCTGCGCCTTCCGGTGGCGGAGCCCGCACCGGCAGCCCCGTTGCAGGCCCCGCCCGCCGAGGCCGCCACCCCGGCCCCCCTCACGGGGCGGCAGATTCTGGTGCTGGAAGACGATGCGGATTCGCGCCAGGCGCTCTGCGGGCTGCTGGCGTCCTGGGGCTGCGCCGTGGTCGAAGCCAGCGATCTGGCGGCCGCCCTGGCGCTGCTGCCCAGTGCAGGCACCACCGCCGACCCTATCGATGCCTTGGTGGTGGATTTGCGCCTGCCCGGTGCAGACGACGGCATGGCGGCCATTGCACGCCTGCGCGAGGCCTTGTGCAGCCCCGTACCAGCCCTGCTGGTCACGGCCGATGCCCACCAGGCCGAGGTGCAGCAGCGGGCCACGGCGGCGGGCCTGCCGCTGCTGTCCAAGCCCATTGCGCCGATGAAGCTCCGGGCCTTTCTGCAAAGCCACCTGCCGGGCTGACCAGCCCACGGCGGGCGGCGTGTGCCACCCAGGCACCCATCCACGCAAGGCACTGTGGCGGGTGCACACACCTGCCCTTTGGTGCTATTGGCGCTGGTGCCGGGGCTTTCTAAGCTGGGGGCTTCTCTACCGACACCCGCCCCATTCACCCATGTCCACCCTTACCCTGGCAGCCACCACCCTGGTCACGCTGGCGCTGCTGTTGACAGCCCTGTCCCTTCACGTTTCGCGCCTGCGCCTGCGCTACCGGCAGACCTGGGGAGACGGGGGCCACAAGGATCTGGCGACAGCCATCCGCACGCATGGCAACACGCTGGAACAGTCGATGCTGTTTGGCCTGCTCCTGCTGGCCCATGCGCAGCTCCCCAGTGCAACGCTTGGCGCGCTGGCGGCGGCCTGCGCGGCGTTTGTGCTGGCGCGGCTGCTCTATTGCGTGGGCGCCTTTACCCGGCGGCTGGCGTGGCGACAGGCCGCACACGCCATCACGCTTCTCGCCCAACTCACAGCCACGGCGCTGCTGGCGCACACCACATGGACGGCCTGACACCCGCGCTGCAGCACTGGCAGGCCCAGGGCAGCATGGTCGCGCTGGGCGGCCACCGCCTTTTCGTGGCGCAAGCAGGCCAACACGGCAGCGTGTTGCTGTTCATCCATGGCTATCCCACCAGTTCGTACGACTGGCATCCGCTGTGGCCACCGCTGGCCATGCGCTACCGCCTCATCGCGCCAGACCTGCTGGGCATGGGCTTTTCCGACAAGCCTGCAGACCACGCCTACGGCATCGAAAACCATGCAGACCTGTTGGAGGCGCTGCTGGACCGGCTGGGTGTGCAACAGGTGCACATCGTCGCCCACGACCTGGGGGTGAGCGTGGCCCAGGAGATGCTGGCGCGGCGGCAGACCCACCCATTGGCGCCACGCATCCAGTCGCTCACCCTGCTCAACGGCGGCGTCTGCCCCGAGGCCTACCAGCCGCGCATGCTGCAGCACCTGCTGTCATCACCCTTGGGCCGCTGGATCGCACCGCGCATTCCCCAAAAAGCGTTCGAACGCACCATCACGCGCCTTTTTGGCCCACAGACCCGTCCGTCCCCTGCGCTGCTGCAAGACTTCTGGGCGCTGGTCAACCACCACAACGGCCGCGCCATCAGCCACAACACCGGGCGCTTCTACATCGACCGCCTGGCCCTGCGGGACCGCCTGGTAGGACCGCTGCTGCAGCACATGGTGCCGGTGCGGCTGATCAACGGCGCGGCGGACCCGAACTCGGGCGCCCACATGGCGGCGCGCTACCGCGCGCTGGTGCCCGGTGCCGACGTGGTGTCGCTGCCCGGCATCGGCCACTGGCCGCAGATCGAGGCGCCTGACCAGGTGCTGCAGACATTGGAAGAGTTTTTGCAAAAACACGACCAGGCCGGGTGACCCCAAAGGCGTGGCGCCTGGGCCCTTAAACTGGCGCACTGCCCAAGACCGGAACCACCATGCCCCACCTCACCATCGAATACTCCGCCAACCTGCCCCACTACCCTGAGGCCGAGACCCTGACCGCCCTCAACGCCACGCTGTGTGCCCACCCCCAGGTGCAGGACGAGGCCGACCTGAAGACGCGCTTCATCGTGGCCGACAGTTTCGAGATCGGCATTGCCCCCGCCAACCGCGCTTTTGTGCATGCGCAGCTGCGCCTGCTGGCGGGCCGCACGCCCGAGGCCAAGACCGAGCTGGCGGGCCGCATTGCCGCCGTGCTGCGCGAACGCACGCCCCGGCCGCAGGGCGTGATGGTGCAGCTGAGCGTGGAGATCGTGGACATGGACCGGCCGAGCTATGTGAAGGAACGGCTCTGAAAATTGGATAGCAGCCAGCGCTTGATCCACGGGCGCTGGGGGCCGATTTCATTCAAATTTTCTATTCACTCTCCAGCTCGGCGGCCAGCCAGCCGCGCAGGCTGTTGATGAAGGCCCAACCCTGCACCCGGGGCACATCGGCCACACGCAGCACCGCCTCCACCACCCGTCCCTCGCGCAGCGCCACGGCGCGGCCCACGCCGGGCAGCAGGCCGCAGGACAGGGGCGGTGTCACCCACCGCCCATCGATGAGCGCGGCAATGTTGCCGAAGGTGCTCTCGGTCATCTCACCTGCCGCGTTCCACAGCACGGTGTCAAACACACCGGGCGCGGTGGGCGCAAACGCCGCGTAGTGCGCGCGGCGCGTGGTCTTGTAGCGCACAAATTCGCTGTGGGCTTCGGCAAAAACACTCTTTGCCAGTTGCAAGCGCACGGGCTCCTGCGTGGGCAGCAGGGCAAAGGCCTCGGCCCGGGGCACGCCCGTGGCGCCCAGCAGCAGGCGCACGCGCCAGGCGCCGTCGGCATGGTCTGCCGCCAGCGCCTGCAGGCATTGCGACACGGCCGCTGCATCCCAGGGCACGCCGAAATGTGCAGCCGCTGATTGCAGGCGCGCCAGGTGCTCGTCCCGGTGCCGGAAAACGCCCCCCTGCAGCGCCAGGGTTTCGAGCAGGTCAAAGGGCTGGCTCGCGCGCTCCACAAACGCGCGCTTGTGCAGCCACTCATTCCACTCGGCATCGGCCAACGCCCCCGAAGTGATGCCGCTGCCAATGCCACAGGTGGCGCGAACGGTATCGCCTTCAGGACGCAGCACCACGGTGCGGATGGGCACATTGAAGGTCGCGGCCACCGCATGCTGGCCTCGCGCATCGGGCGGACCGGCCGGGCGCACCACACCCACGGCGCCGCAGTACACGCCGCGCGGCGCGCCTTCCAGTGCGTGGATCATCTGCATGGCGCGCACCTTGGGCGCCCCGGTGACGGAGCCGCAGGGGAACAGCGCGGCAAACACGTCCGTGAGCGTGGTGCCGGGCCGCGTGCGCGCGGTCACGTCCGAGGTCATCTGCCACACGGTGGGCAGGGCCTGCGTGGCAAACAGCACGGGCACACGCACGCTGTGGGGCTGCGCAATGCGCGACAGGTCGTTGCGCAGCAGGTCCACGATCATCACGTTCTCGGCACGCTCCTTGGGCGCCGTGCGCAGATGCGCGGCCTGCTGCGCGTCCTCTTCGGGCGTGGCGCCGCGCGGGGCGGTGCCTTTCATGGGGCGGGCCAGGATGTGGCCGCCCCCGGGCGCATCCTGCCAATCAAAGAACAGCTCGGGCGAGACCGACAGCACCTGCTCGCCCCCGGTGTCGATGTGCGCCGCATACCCGCCGGGCTGGGCGCGCAGCAGTGCGGCAAACAGGGCTGGGGCCGAGCCTTGCAGCGTGCCGCGAAGGGGGGCGGTGTGGTTGACCTGGTACAGCTCGCCCGCCGCAATCGCCTGCTGGATCTGTGCCAGCGCGGCATCAAAAGGGGTGCGGTCGGGGCTGTCGTTCCACGTCACCTGCGCGGGTGGTTCTGCACCTTGGCCGTCATCGCACGCGGGCCAGGGCAGCGGCGCGTCGTACACCGCAAACCAGGCCAGCGGGCCGTCGGCCGCGTGGGTCAGCAGTGCCGCATCGAAGGCGGCAGCCGCCTCGTAACGCACGCAGCCCACACACCAGCGGCCTTGTTGCGCGGCCGCAAACACGGCATCCAGCACGCCACGCACCTCGTGCAGCGCATGGGCGGCCAGCACTTCGCGCGGTGTGCCAAAGGCGTGGCGCAGGCGCGGGGCGCCGGGGTCCAGCGGCTGGGTGAAATCAATGCGGGAAATCACAAACAAAAAAGGCCACTGGCGCCTGACCAGTGGACATAGTTAGCTATCAATAACAGAGCATCCGGTTCTAGAGAACCCTCAGGCGGCCCCCAGGTGCGGCACCAGTGCGCCGATCGGCTGACCATTCCGGAGCGCGGCCGTGAAGGCCAGCATGCGGTCAATTGGCTGGCGTGCGCGCGGGATCAGCGCCGGGTCCACATGCACGGCGTTCGCGCCGGTCTCCAGCACGCGGGCCACATCGGCCAGGCCGTTCATCGCCATCCAGGGGCAGTGCGCGCAGCTCTTGCAGGTGGCACTGTTGCCAGCGGTGGGCGCTTCGTAAAAGGTCTTGCCGGGGTTGAGCGTGCGCAGCTTGTGCATCATGCCGTTGTCGGTGGCCACGATGAACTCGGTGGCGTCCATCTCGCGCGCGGCTTTGAGGATGGCGCTGGTGGAGCCCACGGCGTCGGCCAGGGCCACCACGTCGGCAGGGCTCTCGGGGTGGACCAGCACCTTGGCAGCCGGGTGCTTCTGCTTGAGCAGCTCCAGCTCCAGCGCCTTGAACTCGTCGTGCACGATGCAGGCACCGTTCCAGAACACCATGTCTGCGCCCGTCTCACGCTGGATGTAGGCGCCCAGGTGGCGGTCGGGCGCCCACAGGATCTTCTGGCCTGCGGCTTTGAGGGCGCTCACGATGTCGAGTGCGCAACTGGAAGTCACCAGCCAGTCCGCGCGCGCCTTCACGGCCGCGCTGGTGTTGGCGTAGACGACCACAGTGCGGTCGGGGTGCTGGTCGCAGAACGCGCTGAATTCGTCGATGGGACAGCCCAGGTCCAGCGAGCAGGTGGCGTCCAGGTCGGGCATGAGCACGGTTTTTTCCGGGCTCAGGATCTTGGCCGTTTCGCCCATGAAGCGCACGCCACTCACCACCAAGGTCTGCGCGGCATGGTCACGGCCAAAGCGCGCCATTTCCAGCGAATCGCTCACCAGGCCGCCAGTTTCCTCGGCCAAGTCCTGCAGGTCCGGGTGCACGTAGTAGTGCGACACCATGACCGCGTTCTTTTCCTTGAGCAGGCGCCGGATCTTGTCCTTGAGCGCGACACGCTCAGCCTGGGTGGGCTCGGGCGGCACACGCGCCCAGGCATGTTTGGTGGAACAGACGGCGCCCGATGCTGCCTCGTCAGGCTGCTCGTATTCGACGTCAATGCGGTTCAGGGTTGCGGTGCTCATGCCAGCTCCTGCAGGCGCATCGAAAAGTCCGTGGCCTTCACGTCCTTGGTCAGCGTGCCGATGGAGATGCGGTCCACGCCGGTCTCGGCCAGTTCGCGCAGGCCATCGAGCGTGACCCCGCCCGAAATTTCGAGGATGGCGCGACCCGCATTGATGCGCACGGCCTCGCGCAGCTGGACCAAGGGCATGTTGTCCAGCAGGACCATCTTGGCGCCCGCATTCAGCGCTTCGGTCAGCTGCTCCAGGGTTTCAACTTCGATCTCGATGAACTTTGCCTGTGACGCCACCTTGTCCGCCGCGCGCAGCACGGCGATCACACCTCCCGCAGCGGCAATGTGGTTCTCTTTGATCAGCACCGCATCGTGCAGACCAATGCGGTGGTTGGTGCCGCCGCCCACGCGCACGGCGTACTTTTGCGCCAGGCGCAGGCCGGGCAGGGTCTTGCGCGTATCGACGATCTGGGCGCGCGTGCCGGCCACCACGTCCACATAGGTACGGGTCTTGGTGGCCACGGCCGAGAGCAGCTGCAGAAAGTTGAGCGCGGTGCGCTCGGCGCTCAGCAGTGCGCGGGCCTGGCCCTCCATCTCCAGCACCACCTGGTCGGGGGCGCAGCGCTGGCCCTCGGCCACATGCCAGGTGATCTGCACCGTGGGGTCGAGGGCGCGCAAGGCCGCTTCAGCCCAAGGGGCGCCGCAGATCACGGCGGCTTCGCGCGCCAGGATGCGTGCGCGGGCGCGGCGGGCGGGGTCGATCAGACCGGCGGTAAGGTCGCCGGTGCCCACGTCTTCGGCCAGGGCGCGGGCCACATCGGCCTGGGCCAGGGCCTTCACTTCGTCGTTGTCTCTCATGGTGCTTTTCGCGGGGGGTAACGCTGCTGTCATGGGCCGCGAGCATACCGGGAACGCAAAGGCCACTGCGCCAACACGGGCCGCTGGCCCGGGGCCGGAAACCAATAAGTACACCCAGTATTGGTCGCATAGACTCGCGGCAATTTTTTGGCCCCGCCGAGCCCCATGACCACCTCCAGCCCTGTTTCTGCCACGCCCTACGGCACGCTGCCGCCCGCATCGCCCCTGCCCCAGCGCAAGCCCGTGAGCCTGCCGCGCCTGGCGCAGATGCGCGCCGCAGGCGAGAAGATCACCATGCTCACCGCCTACGACGCCACCTTTGCGGCCGTGGCCGACGCGGCGGGGGTGGAATGCATTTTGGTGGGCGATTCGCTGGGCATGGTGTGCCAGGGCCTGCCGAGCACGGTGGGAGTGACGCTCGACACCATGGCCTACCACACAGCCAGCGTGGCACGCGGCCTGCACCGCGTGCAGGGCACGGCCTGGCTGGTGGCCGACCTGCCCTACGGCACCTACGCCGAAAGCCGCGAGCAGGCGCTGCGCAGCGCCTGTGTGCTGATGCAGGCGGGGGCGCACATGGTCAAGCTCGAAGGTGGCGGTTGGACGGCGGCCACAGTGGAATTCCTGGTGCAGCGCGGCGTGCCGGTGTGCGCCCACCTGGGCCTCACGCCGCAGACGGTGCATGCCCTGGGCGGCTACCGCGTGCAGGGCAAGACCGACGATGCCGCCCGCACGCTGCGCAAAGAGGCGCACGAACTGCAGGACGCAGGCGCCGCCATGCTGGTGCTGGA
Source organism: Acidovorax sp. GW101-11A03 (assembly GCF_059424825.1). NCBI lineage: Bacteria > Pseudomonadati > Pseudomonadota > Betaproteobacteria > Burkholderiales > Comamonadaceae > Acidovorax > Acidovorax sp. GW101-11A03. The sequence continues at coordinate 21,964 of NZ_JBWKZU010000058.1, forward strand.
GATGGTGCCCGCCGTGCTGGCCGCCAACCTCACGGCCGAGCTGCCGCACTGTCACACCATCGGCATCGGCGCGGGCAACGGCACGGCCGGGCAGGTGCTGGTGTTGCACGACATGCTGGGCATGAACCTCGGGAAGATGCCCAAGTTTGTGCACAACTTCATGCAGGACGCGGGCAGCGTGCGCGGCGCCATGGAGGCGTATGTGCAGGCCGTAAAGCAAGGGCGCTTCCCGGACAACGCTGTACACGCCTGGTAAGCCCTTTTCCTTCCTTTCTCTGATCCCTCCGAAACCATGCTGATTGCCCGCTCCATTGCCGACCTGCGCCAGGCCCTGGCCCCCTACCGCCGTCCCACCTTTGTGCCCACCATGGGCAACCTGCATGAGGGGCACATTGCCCTGGTGCGCCAGGCCAAGCCCCTGGGCGATGTGACCGTGGCCAGCATCTTTGTGAACCGCCTGCAGTTCTTGCCGCACGAAGACTTTGACAGCTACCCCCGCACCTGGGAGGCCGACTGTGCACAGCTGCAGGCCGCCGGTTGCGATGTGCTGTTTGCCCCGCGCGAGACGGACCTGTATCCCGAGCCCCAGACCTTCAAGGTGCACCCCGACCCGCAGCTGGCCGACATGCTCGAAGGCCATTTCCGCCCCGGCTTTTTTGTGGGCGTGAGCACGGTGGTGATGAAGCTGTTTGCCTGCGTGCTGGGCCAGACCGGCGGGACGGCCGTATTTGGCAAGAAGGACTATCAGCAGCTCATGGTGATCCGACACATGGTGCGGCAGTTTGCGCTGCCCATCGAGATCGTGGCGGGCGAGACCTGCCGCGCGGCCGATGGTCTGGCGCTGAGTTCGCGCAATGGCTACCTGGGCCTAGAAGAGCGGCAAGAGGCCGTGGCCCTGTCGCAAGCTTTGCAGCGGCTGGCGCAGCAGTGGCTGGGCACCGCCCCGAGCGACCGCAACCTGCTGGAGACATTGGCCCTGGACGCCCTGCGCGCACGCGGCTGGACGCCCGACTACCTCACCGTGCGCCGCCGCGCCGACCTGTTGCCCGCCACAGCCAGCGATGCGGCGGGCACGCTGGTGGCACTGGGCGCCGCGCGGCTGGGCAGCACACGGCTGATTGACAACCTGGAGTTTTGATTAGCTACTAATTTCATAGCTATCAGCGCTTACCCATCGCGCGGCAGGGGCCAAAAAGGCCTCAGACCCCGGATCAAATCCACCCGTTGCGGCCCAGCCACTGCACCAGCAGGCGGGTCACCACCTCGGGCTGCTCCATGGTCAGCATGTGGCCGCTGTCGGGCAGCAGGTGGTGTTCGGCGCCGGGCACCAGCGCCGCAATCTCTGCCGAGCATTCGGGCGGTGTGAGCTGGTCGGCCGCGCCACACACCACCAGCACGGGGCTGGCCACCTGCGGCAGATGCACCCGCGCATCGGGCCGATGGATCACGGCGCGGTTTTGGCGCACCAGGTGGTCGGGGCCCGCGTCCAGCACAAAGTCCAGGTAGGCCTGCACTAGGTCCGTGTTGGCGGCATTCACGGGGTGGAAGGCCAGGGCCACGTTGGGCTCGATGACCTCGCGCACGCGGCCCTGTTCAAACAGCTCAATGGCGCCTTCGCGCAGGGCGCGCATGTCGGGCGTCTCAGGCCGCGCGGTCGTGCCCAGCAGCGCGAGCCCTGCGACCCGCTGCGGCGCCTGGCGTGCGGCCTCCATGGCGATCATGCCGCCCATCGACGCGCCCGCCAGCACCAGCGGCCCCGCGTGCTGCGCCAGCAGCCGGGCGGCAAAGTCTTCGATGCGATGCAGGTTTACATCCTGGTGGGCGGTGGCGACCTCGGGGCGCAGCGCGGCGGGCAGCAGCGGCAGCACGCCGCGCCACATGCGTTCATCGGCGGCCAGGCCGGGCAGGAGCACAAGTTGGGGGGAGTGGGACATGGGTGAATCAAAGCATCACCAAGTTGGTGCGCGATCAGCTAAAGAGAGACAGCCCCGGCAGCGGGGCACGGACCGCACATTGTGAACAGCCGATGACCACTTGTCACCGCCCCCGGAATAGTTGCCCGCGATGGCTCGGGACTTGCTAGCATGGCCTGCATATGCCCATCCACGCCGCGCTCCACCACGTCACGCATTACCAATACGACCGGCTGGTCGGCCTCGGGCCGCAGACCATTCGATTGCGGCCTGCGCCCCATTGCCGCAGCAATGTGATTTCGTATTCGCTCAAGGTCGAGCCCGCGCAGCACTTCATCAACTGGCAGCAGGACCCGTTTGCCAACTACCAGGCGCGGCTGGTCTTTCCCGAGAAGACGCGCGAGTTCAAGGTCACGGTGGACCTGGTGGTGGAGATGGCGGTGTACAACCCCTTCGACTTCTTCCTGGAGCCCGAGGCCGAGAACATCCCGTTCAACTACAGCAGCGAGGTGCAGCAGGAGCTGGCGCCCTACCTGGCCACCGACGCGATGACGCCGCTGGTGCAGGCCTATCTGGACAAGGTGGACCGCAGCAAGCAGCGCACCATCGATTTCCTGGTCAAGCTCAACCAGCAGGTGTCGCAAGACATCCGCTACCTCATCCGCCTGGAGCCCGGCGTGCAGACGCCCGAGGAGACGCTGCAAAAGGCCAGCGGCTCGTGCCGCGACTCGGGCTGGCTGCTGGTGCAACTGCTGCGCCACCTGGGGCTGGCGGCACGGTTTGTGTCGGGCTACCTGATCCAGCTCACGCCGGACGTGAAGGCGCTCGACGGCCCCAGCGGCACCGACCACGACTTCACCGACCTGCACGCCTGGTGCGAGGTCTATCTGCCCGGCGCAGGCTGGATTGGCCTGGATGCCACCAGCGGCCTGATGGCGGGTGAGGGCCACATCCCGCTGGCCTGCACGCCCCAACCCTCCGGGGCCGCGCCGATTGAAGGCGGTGTGGACAAGGCCGAGGTGGACTTCAGCCACGAGATGCGCGTGACGCGCGTCTACGAATCACCCCGCGTGACCAAGCCCTACACCGAAGACCAGTGGCAGGCCGTGCTGGCCCTCGGCGAGCAGGTGGACGCCGACCTGGTGGCGGGCGATGTGCGCCTGACCATGGGCGGCGAGCCCACCTTTGTGGCCGTGGGCGACCGCGACGCGCCCGAGTGGAACACCGACGCGCTGGGCCCCACCAAGCGCGGCTTTGCCACCGAACTCACGCACAAGCTGCGCGCCGAATACGGCCAGGGCGGCTTTCTGCACTTTGGCCAGGGCAAGTGGTACCCGGGCGAGCAATTGCCGCGCTGGGCGCTGTCCATCTGCTGGCGCTCTGATGGACAGCCCGCGTGGCAGAACCCCGCGCTGTTTGCCGACGAGCGCGACCCCTCGCACTACACCAGCGCCGACGCCGAGCGTTTTGTGCGCCACCTCACGCGCAAGCTGGGCATCACTGATCGCTACATCCAGCCAGGGTACGAAGACACCTTCTACTACCTGTGGCGCGAGCGGCGCCTGCCCATCAACGTGGACCCGTTTGACGCACGCCTGGACGACGAGCTGGAGCGCGCCCGCCTGCGCCGCGTGTTCGAACAAAAGCTCGACAGCGTGGTGGGCTATGTGCTGCCGCTGCAGGCGGGCGTAGGCAATGGCACGCTGGCAGGCAGCGTATGGAGCACGGGGCCGTGGTTCTTCCGCGACGACCGCATGCTGCTCATCCCCGGCGATTCGCCCATGGGCTACCGCCTGCCGCTGGACGCCCTGCCCTGGGTGAAGGCGTCGGACACCGATCACCTGATCCCGCAAGACCCGACTGCACCCCAGGGCCCGCTGGCCGCTGCGACCACGCTGCGTGCGCGGTATTCCGTTCCAGCGGGCCCTGTCACCGGCGACCGCGACCTGCCCTACCTGGCGGGCGCCACCGCACCGGGCGAGGCACGCCGCATGGCGCAAGGCACTGCGGGCGGCGACCACGCGCGCCAGGCAGGGCAACCCGACCCCCATGCGGGCGTGCAGCCCCCGGGCAAGTTCCAGTCGGCCGCAGGCCTGTCACGCACCGCCCTGTGCGTGGAGGTGCGCGACCCGCGCCGCGCCAGCGGCCCCAAGGCCGAGAAGGTGGGCGAGAAGTACGGCGTTTTGTACGTGTTCATGCCGCCCCTGGCGCGCCTCCATGATTACCTGGACCTGCTGGCCGCCATCGAAGCCACGGCCGAAGAGCTGGGCATGAAGATCGTGCTCGAAGGCTACCCGCCGCCGCGCGACGCGCGCCTCAAAGTGCTGGCGGTCACGCCCGACCCGGGTGTGATCGAGGTGAACATCCACCCCGCCAGCCACTGGAAGGAGCTGGTGCAGCACACAGAGTTTCTGTACCAGGCCGCGTGGGAGACGCGCCTGTCGGCCGAGAAGTTCATGACCGATGGCCGCCACACCGGCACCGGCGGGGGCAACCACTTTGTGATGGGCGGCGCCACACCGGCCGACTCGCCCTTCTTGCGCAAGCCCGAGCTGCTGGCCAGCCTGCTGCTGTACTGGCACAACCACCCGAGCCTGAGCTACCTTTTCAGCGGCCTGTTCATCGGCCCCACCAGCCAGTCGCCGCGCGTGGACGAGGCGCGCAACGACCAGCTGTACGAGCTGGAGATCGCCCTGCGCGAGATCGAGGCCAACCGCGCGATCTACGGCCAGGACATGCCGCCCTGGCTGGTGGACCGCACGCTGCGCAACATCCTGGTGGATGTGACGGGCAACACGCACCGCAGCGAGTTCAGCATCGACAAGATGTTCTCGCCCGACAGCAGCACTGGCCGCCTGGGGCTGCTGGAGTTGCGCGCCTTTGAGATGCCGCCCCACGCCCACATGAGCGTGGTGCAGCAGCTGCTGCTGCGCGCCTTGATCGCCCGCTTCTGGAAAACGCCCTACCGCGCCCCCGCCGCCCGCTGGGGCACTGAGCTGCACGACCGCTGGATGCTGCCCACCTTCATCCAGCAGGACATGCACGACGTGGTGGCCGAAATGAACGCCGCAGGCTATGCGTTTGACGCGGCCTGGTTTGCACCGCAGTTCGAGTTCCGCTTCCCCATGGTCGGCACGGTGCAATCGATGGGCGTGGAACTGACCCTGCGCAACGCGCTGGAGCCCTGGCATGTGATGGGCGAAGAAGGCTCCGCCGGCGGCACCGTGCGCTATGTGGATTCGTCGCTGGAGCGCATCGAGGTGCGCGTGACGGGCATGAACGAAAGCCGCCATGTGGTCACCGTCAACGGCCAGCCGCTGCCGCTGCAAAGCACCGGCACCACCGGCGAGTTTGTGGCAGGCGTGCGCTACAAGGCCTGGAACCCGCCCTCGGCCCTGCACCCGACCATTGGCGCGCATGCGCCGCTCACGTTCGACATCGTGGACACCTGGATGAACCGCTCGCTGGGCGGCTGCCAGTACCACGTGGCGCACCCGGGCGGGCGCAACTACGACACCTTCCCGGTCAACGCCTACGAGGCCGAAAGCCGCCGCCTGGCGCGCTTCTCGCGCATGGGGCACACGCCGGGGCGGCTGGCGGTGCCACCTGCGACCATCGAGCTGCCGGGCAGCCGGGAGTTTCCGTTCACGCTGGATCTGCGGCGAAAAATGAGGCCGTAGAGAAGCCCCCCCCCTGAGTCGCTGCGCGCCTTCCCCCCAGGGAGACGACGCCCTCGCTGCGGGGCGGCCCTTGCTTGGCATCTCTGGCCTGGGCCGTGCCGTTTTCGACGGGGGTGGGTAACCCGCAGAGTGCCGGAGACCAAATGCCCGAAAATCGAGTGCAGTGACAAACCCCAACGACCGCCTCTTGCCCACCGACCTCCCCGAAAGCGCGGCCCAGCTGGCTGCTGCGCTGGCGCCCACCGCTGCGGCGGGGCATTTTGACGAGCTGCGGGGCGCTGCGGCCCCCGCGCGCACGGCTCCCACCGACCGCATCGCAGGCGCCACGTCAGCTCCCATTTCAATAGCAAATAGCCAAGGCCTGTCGCGCTCATGGGCCGATTTTTTTGAACAACTGGGGCCTGAAGGCTTCCCCGACCTGGATCGGCGCATGGCGAGCCTGCAGCGCCAGGTGCGCGACAACGGCATCACCTACAACGTCTATGCCGACGCTGACGGCCCGCAGCGGCCCTGGTCGGTGGACCTGTTCCCGCTGATCCTGTCGCAGCACGACTGGGCGCTTATCGAACGCGGCGTGCTGCAGCGCGCGCGCCTGCTCGACCGCGTGATGGCCGATGTCTATGGCCCGCAGGAGCTGCTGCGCACGGGCCTGCTGCCCAGCGCGCTGGTGCAGGGCCACCCCGGCTACCTGCGCCCCATGCATGGCGTGCAGCCCGTGGGCGGCACGCACCTGCCGATTGCAGCCTTCGACATGGCGCGCGACGCGCAGGGCGGCTGGTGGGTCGTCACGCAGCGCACGCAGGCGCCGTCGGGCCTGGGGTATCTGCTGGAAAACCGGCTGCTCATCTCCCGCCTGTTCCCCGAGGCGTTCAGCCAGATGCATGTGCAGCGCCTGGCCGCCACCTACCGCGCACTGCTCGACGGGCTGCGGCAGATGAGCCCGGCGGGGGCCGATGCGCGCATCGTGCTGCTCACGCCCGGCCCGTACAACGAGACTTACTTCGAGCACGCCTACCTGGCGCGCTACCTGGGCCTCACGCTGGTGGAGGGCAACGACCTCACCGTGCGCGACGCGCGCCTGTACCTCAAGACGCTGCACGGCCTGCAGCCGGTGCACGGCATCCTCAAGCGCCTGGACGACGAGTTTCTGGACCCGCTGGAGCTGCGCAGCGACTCGCGCCTGGGCGTGCCCGGCCTGCTGCAGGCCATCCGCGCGGGCAATGTGCTGGTGGCCAACGCGCCGGGCTCGGCCTTTCTGGAGTCATCGGCCATGCTGGGTCTCATGCCTGCGCTGTCGCGCCACCTGCTGGGCGAGGAGCTGGCCCTGCCCTCGCTGCCCACCTGGTGGTGCGGCGAACATGCAGCCCAGCAGGCCGTGCTGCCCCAGCTGCCCCACAGCGTGATCCGGCCCACCTGGCCCAGCCTGCAGCGCCCGCCCGTGCTGGGCGGCACCTTGTCGCCGCAGGACCTGGCCCGGTGGACGGAACGCATCCAGGGCCAGGGCGACGAATACACCGTGCAGGCCTACCTGCCGCTGTCGCAGATGCCCACCTGGCGCACCGAAGGCGGTGGTGGCAATGGTGGCGGTGGCAGCCACATCGCCCCGCGTTCGGTGATGCTGCGCGTGTTTGCCGTGTGCGACGGCCCCGGCTCGTGGCGCGTGCTGCCCGGCGGGCTGGCGCGCATTGCCACCGACGAGCGCGAGATCGCCTCGATGCAGCGCGGCGGCAGCAGCGCCGATGTGTGGGTGCAGACCGATGGCCCGGTGGACACCACCACGCTGCTCGCACACAACCAGAGCGCCCCGGCCGTGGTGCACCGCAGCCGCCAGGTGACCAGCCGTGCGGCCGAAAACCTGTTCTGGCTGGGCCGCTACACCGAACGCACCGAAAACGTCACGCGCCTGGCGCGCATTGCGCTGCAGTGCCTCAATGGGGAAGACCAGTCGTCCCAGCCGCTGCTGGCCTGGCTCAGCACCCTGGCCGTGGGCCAGGGCCTGGTGCTGCCATCGGTGCCGCCCGCCACGCAGGCCCGGCGGGTGTTCGAGCGCTCGCTCATCGCCGGGCTCACCCAGCCCGCGCTGGTCACCAGCGTGGGCTACAACCTGCGCGGCATCCTGGGGGCAGCATCGGCCGTGCGCGACCGCCTGTCGCAGGAGCACTGGCACCTGATCGTGAGCACCGAAGCCGAGTTTTTTGCGCAGCGCCCAAATGGCAACGGCGGCACTGACGACGGCGACTATTCGCCGCTGGAGGCCCTGCGCCAGCTCGAAACCCTGAGCGGGCGCACCGCCGCCATGACAGGCCAGCAGACCGACCGCATGACGCGCGACGATGGCTGGCGGCTGCTGTCCATCGGCCGCCACCTGGAGCGCCTGGGTTTTCTGGCGGCGGCGCTGGAGGGCGGCCTGCAGACCGGGGCAGTGTTCGATGAAAGTGGCTTCGAGGCCATGACGGGGCTGTTCGACAGCACCATCACCTTCCACGCGCAGTACCAGCAGCGGCGCGACATGCCCGCGCTGCTCGACCTGCTGGTGATCGACCGCGACAACCCCCGGTCGCTGGCCTGGGTGGCGCAAACGCTGCGCGGGCGCATTGCCAAGATCGAGGCGGCTGCAGGCACGCCGGGCGAGTCGGCCGCCACAGGCATTCCCGAAGCGTCCGAGCTGTCGCTGGCGACCTTGTGCGCCCAGGACGCCGAGGGCCGGTACGCCGCACTGGAGCAATACCTGGGGGCTTGTGTGCGGGGTGTGATGGGCCTGTCGGATCTGCTGGCCACGCGCTATTTCACCCACTCTGCCGACGCGCTGCGGCACAGCGTGGGGGCTTGAAGTGGTCCCCCCCCTGAGTCGCCTGCGGCACCTTCCCCCTCAAGGGGAACGCAGCCCTCGCTGCGGGGCGGCCCTTGCTCGGCTGCCCTGGCC
>NZ_JBWKZU010000059.1:0-26672 GCF_059424825.1 Acidovorax sp. GW101-11A03
GTGCTGGCGAATCGGCTGAAAAAAAAACTCTGACGCGGCCTGAAACTGCATCCACAGGGGCTTCTGCGGCTGCGGCACCGCACCCCCTGGCGGCGCCTGCAGCGCCGATTCCCCCGGCGGCGCCTCTGGTCGCCGCCGTCCCGGTGGCTCAGCCCACACCGGCGATGCCCGTGCCACCTGCTGTGGCCCCTGTTGCGGCATCTGCCGTACCGACCCCCGCCCCCACAACAGCGGCCGTGTCGGCGCTTGATGATGGCGCTCCGGGCTTTGACGACGCCTCTTCTTCCGAGCCTCCGCCCTGGCCCGGGTCGGAGGACGATGCAGGTCCTGCAGCCGGTGCGCTGATTGCACCTACGGCGCCCGCCGCCGTCACGGCGCTGCCCGTGCGCCAGGCGCGAAATTTTGAAGAAAATCAGGCCCCTGCGCGTACTCAGCAAGCGCAGGGTGCTCCTGAATTCGTAGCAATTCCCGTGCGCGTGGCCCCCGAGCCCGGTGCGCGTTTGCAGCCAGCCCCCCATTCGGCCCCTGTGCCCGCGTCGGCCCGGTACACACCCACCGAGGAGGGCGACGTCTGGCATGCCACGGTGCAGCAGATGGTGGCGGCCGAGGCCATCAACGCCCTGGTGCGGGAGCTGGCCCTGCAGTCGCAGCTGGTGGCGCGCGATGGTGGCCACTGGCTGCTGCGCGTGGAGCGCGAGTCGCTCAACCAGCCCACCGCCCGCGAGCGCCTGCGCGCCGCGCTGGAGGCGGCAGGCCATGCCACCCAGATCAGCGTGGAGGTGGGCGTGGTCATTGACAGCCCCGCCCGCCGCAACGCCGCTGCCGCGGCCGAGCGCCAGCGCCGCGCCGAGGAAATCGTGCACAACGACCCCTTCGTGCAATCGCTGATGCGTGACTACGGCGCGAGAATCGTGCCGGGCAGCATAAAACCCGCGTGAAATGGAGCACCCCCTGAGTCGCCTTTGGCGCCTTCCCCCTCTCTCGCTTCGCGGGAGGGGGACGCTCCCAGCGCACGCAAGAGAAGCGCCGCCTACGCGGCTTGGCGGCCCTTGCGCGGGAGCACTGGTCAGGGCTGCAGCAGTTTCGACGGCCACTAACGGTGCAAAGCACAATACCGTGAATTTCGGACACTGAATTTCAGTCCCTTCGTGGGAATCGATCAACCAGAAAGAAAGCAAAGGAAACCACACCATGTTCAACAAAGGACAACTCGCCGGCCTGATGAAGCAAGCCCAGGCCATGCAGGACAACCTCAAGAAGGCGCAGGATGAACTGGCCTTCATCGAGGTGGAAGGCGAATCGGGCGCGGGCCTAGTGAAGGTGGTGATGACCTGCAAGCACGACGTCAAGCGCATCACCATCGACCCCAGCCTGCTGGCGGAAGACAAGGACATGCTGGAAGACCTGGTGGCGGCCGCGTTCAATGCGGCAGTGCGCAAGGCCGAGGAGACTTCGTCGGAGAAGATGGGCAAGCTCACGCAAGGCATGCCAGGCCTCCCCGGCGGCATGAAATTCCCTTTCTGAGGGTTGGCTACCGAGCGGGCCATCTGCGTCGTGCGTCGTTGGGCGGTGCTCGCCATCCTCACGTACTTCAAGTACGTTCCGGTGGCTGTGCTCCGTCCGCCTAGCAGCTGATCCCGCTCGCTACGCCCTTGAGGGCGGGGTGTGAAGGCAAGGACCACATGCCTGTTCTTTTTGCCTGCATCCGTTCGGGCTGAGCTTGTCGAAGCCTTGCCCAGCTCGTTCCTCACATCTTTCCTGCATCGCTCGTTTCCATGTCCACCACCAACTCACTCGACGTTCTGATCCAGGCGCTGCGCCGGTTGCCGGGGGTGGGGGTGAAGTCTGCGCAGCGCATGGCGTTTCATCTGCTGCAGCACGACCGCGAGGGGGCGCTGGCCCTGTCGCGGGCGCTTTCGGAGGCGGTGGGCACGGTGCACCACTGTGCGCGTTGTCACACGTTCACCGAGGCCGAGGTGTGCAGCACCTGCCTGGACCCGGAGCGCGATGCCACACGGCTGTGTGTGGTCGAAACGCCTGCGGACCAGTCCGCCATGGAGCGTACCGGGGCCTTCAAGGGACTGTACTTCGTGCTCATGGGGCGGCTCAGCCCGCTGGACGGGGTGGGCCCCAAGGACATCGGGCTGCAGAAGCTCATGGAGCGGGCCACCGGTGGCGAGGTGCAGGAGGTGATCCTGGCCACCAATTTCAACGCCGAAGGCGAGGCCACGGCCCATGTGATCAGCGAGGCCCTCAAGAGCCGGGGCGTGCATGTCACGCGGCTTGCACGCGGGGTGCCCGTGGGCAGCGAGCTGGAGTACGTGGACCTGGGCACCATTGCGCATGCACTGGTGGACCGCCGGTGACAGCGCCGCATCGGGGTGCCCACTAGAATACTCACAATTTAATAGCTGCTCGCGCTTGTCCAACAGGCGGTAGCGGCCAAAAAGAGTCGCAAAAATGAATACCACCATGCATGTTGCCCGGTTCACCGCTGCCTATTGGTGCGTGCTGATTGCCGCACTGCTGCCCATGGGCTGCGCCTGGCTGGCCAAGAGCGGCAGCCTGGGCAAGTCGCGCAAAGACGGCGGGTTTGACAACCATGACCCGCGCGCCTGGATGGCCCGGCAGACCGACTGGCGGGCGCGGGCCAACGCGGCGCAGGCCAACAGTTTTGAAGCCCTGCCGTTTTTTATCGGCGCAGTGATCATTGCCCACCTGCTCGGCGCCGGGCAGACGCTGCTCGACATGCTGGCGCTGCTGTTTGTGTTGCTGCGCATCTTCTACGTGATGATGTACGTTGCAGACATGCCCACGGCCCGCAGTGCCGTGTGGGCGGCAGGATTCCTGGTCAACGTGGCGATTCTTTTCATCGGTTACCGCTGACCCTGGCGTGGGCCCAGGCAGGCCGACGCACCCAAGGGGTGCATCGCCGCAAGAGCCCTTCCACATCATTTTTTTGCTTACGTAGAAACCCGCAGGGAATCTCCCTGATGCGGCCTGCCCCCCTTCGGGGCACGATTGTTGCAATGCAGCATTGTCTTTTTGCCTGACTCCATGCCCCAGTCTCTGATCACCCGCCGTGCCTTTGGCACCGTGTCCGCCGTCTCGGTGGCTGCGGTGTGTGCGCCTGCGCTGGTGCGGGCGCAGACCGATGGGGCCATGCTGGGGCGCGTCACGGTGGCGGTGGGGGGGCAGGGGGTGCTTTACCACCTGCCGCTGGCGCTGGCAGATGCACTGGGCTACTTCAGGGTGGAAGGGCTGGAGGTGGTGGTGCGCGATTTTGCGGCAGGTGCGCTCGCGCAGCAGGCCGTGCAGGAGGGGGCGGCCGATGTCTGCTCGGGGGCTTTCGAGCATGTGCTGCGCGCCCACGTGCGGGGCCAGTCCTACCGTGCGCTGGTGCTGCAAGGGCGTGCGCCCCAATTGGCCCTGGGGGTGTCGCTGCGCTCGCTGCCTGCCTACAAGGACCTGGGCGATCTGGCGGGGCGGCGCATCGGTGTGTCGTCGGTTGGCTCATCCACCCACCTGGCGGCGAGCCTGATGCTGGTGCGTGCGGGCCTGTCGCCCCGGGACGTGGCGTTTGTGGGCGTGGGTTCGGGCACCAACGCGATGAATGCGCTGCGCTCGGGCCAGGTGCATGCGCTGTGCCATGCCGACCCGATCATGACGCTGCTGGAGCAGAAGGCCGACACGCGCATCGTGGGCGACCTGCGTTCGCTCAAAGCCGCGCAGCAGCTGGTAGGCAGTGGCACCCTGCCTGCGGGCAGCCTGTATGCGCCCCAGTCGTTTTTGCAGAAGCAGCCTGCCCAGGCCCAGGCGCTGGTCAACGGCATCGTGCATGCGCTCAAGTGGCTGCAGACGGCGGGGCCGGCCGACCTCGTCAAGGCGGTGCCTGCTGCATATTTGATGGGCGATCGGGGGCTGTACCTGGCGGCCTTTGGCCGCGTGCGCGAAACCTTTTCGCCCAACGGCCTGATGCCGGACGACGGTCCGGCCACGGCGTTGCGCATACTGGCGCGCGTGCAGCCCGAGCTGGCCGAAGCCAAGGTAGAGCTGGCACGCACCTACACCAACGACCTGGTGCGCAAGGCGCGCCAGAAGTACAGCGTCTGACCCCAGCGCCCTGTGCTTCGGGCCGCCATGGTGCGGTCTGCGGAATGGGGCTTTTGTACCGGGGGAGTCGCCCGAAACAGGGGCTGGTTTGGACTACAGTGCAGGGGCGTTTGCCAAGGTGCAATCACCGGCGCGCCCCAAGGCAGTTGCGGCCAGTTCACCTGGCCCTTTGGCCCTTCACACCCTCATTGATTTTTCCAAGGACTGACCATGTCGCTGAGCCTCAGCATCGGCCCGCTTGTTTCCCTGATCGCAGGCATCCTCATTCTGGTGATGCCGCGCCTGCTCAGCACCATCGTGGCGCTGTACCTCATCATCATGGGCATCCTGGGGCTGCTGGGGATGCACACGCTCCGGTTCTAAGTTTCGCCCGGCGGGGTGGCCCATGCCGCCAGGGGCCCCTCTTCGCCATCAACGGCGTTTGACCTTGGAAGGGGTACCGCCCTTGCGGGCGGGGGCGCTTGCGGCGCGTTTGCTGGCGACTCCGCGGGTATTGGCCTGCGCTTGCCGCACAGGCAGGTACACCACCACCTGCTGCCCCACCTTGAACGCGGCATTGGCGCGCACATCGTTCCAGTCAGCCACGTTGGCGGCGGTGAGCTTGTAGCGCCGTGCAATGCTGGCCACGGTTTCGCCCTTGCCAGCGCGCACCGTGGTGCGGCGGGTGACGATCTCGGGTGTCAGCGCCACCTGCCCGTTGTCGGCAAGGTGCGAAGACACATCCTGCCTTGTGGTGTTGGCGCGCGGCACCATCAGGGCCGAGCCTGCCTTGATCAGCATGCGCGGCGGGATGTTGTTCATGCTGCGCAGGTCGGCTTCGCTCATGCCCACGCGCTGCGCGGCCTCCGCCACGCTCATGGTGGTGGGCACGGACCACACGGTCCAGCTCGCGTACTGGCCCTCGCGGCGGGCTTCGAGGTTGCGCTGGAAGACCTTGGCGTTGTCCCAGGGCAGCAGGATCTGGGGTGTGCCCGCCGCCAGGATCACGGGGCGCTTGTAGGAAGGGTTCAGTGCGCGGAAGTCTTCTTCGCGGATGCCTGCGAGCTGGGCCACCAGGGCCACGTCGATGTCGTGCGTGATGTCCACCGTCTGGAAGTACGGGTGGTTCTCGATGAGCGGCAGCTCGGTGCGGAAGGCATCCGGGTTGGCCACGATGTTTTTCACGGCCTGCAGCTTGGGCACATACATGCGGGTCTCGGCGGGCATGTTGAGGTCGGTGTAGCTGGTGCCCAGGCCCTGTTTCTGGTTGCGCGCGATGGCCCGGCCCACGCTGCCTTCACCCCAGTTGTAGGCGGCCAGGGCCAGGTGCCAGTCGCCGAACATGTTGTAGAGCTTCTGAAGGTAGTCGAGCGCTGCGCGCGTGGAAGCGAGCACATCGCGGCGGTCATCGCGGAAAGCGTTCTGCTTGAGGTCGAAGTAGTTGCCCGTGGCGGGCATGAACTGCCACATGCCCGCCGCCTTGGCGCTGGACACGGCCTGGGGGTTGAACGCGCTCTCGATATAGGGCAGCAGGGCCAGCTCGGTGGGCATGCCACGCCGCTCCAGCTCTTCAACAATGTGGAACAGGTATTTGCTGGAGCGCTCGGTCATGCGCTGCATGTAGTCGGGGCGGGTGGCGTACCACTGCTCGCGGTCCTGCACCAGCTCGTGCTGCAGGTCGGGCATGGCAAAGCCGCGCCGGATGCGGTCCCACAGGTCGGCCGGAGCCGACAGCGAGGCCACTTCGCCGCTGCTGGCCTGGGCGGCCGTGATCGGCTTGAGTGGCCCGTTGGGAATCAGGGGGGTATGGGTGGAAGAGCGTGCAGTGCTGGGGATGGTTTTGGTGTCGGTGCCCGCCTGGTCGGGCGAGGGGCCCCCGGTGGTGGCGCAGCCTGTGAGCCAGAGCAGGCCCGCCAGGCAGGCGATGTGCAGAATTTTCATCGGAATTCGTTCTTCCATTGGCGCAGGGCGGCCAGCACCGCCACGGCATCGTTTTCAGGCACCTGCGCGTCGTGGTCCCGGGCGGCCTGGGCCACCGTGGGTTGTCTGACGCGCAGGAAAGGGTTGATGTCCCGCTCCAGGTCCATGCGGGACGGCAGCGTGGGCTGCTGCTGTGCCCGCAGGGCCTCGCATTGGCTGCTGTAGTGGAGCAGGGCGGCGTTGCCAGGTTCCACAGCCCGCGCAAATTTCAGGTTGGAGAGGGTGTATTCGTGGGTGCAGCACACGCGGGTGTTGCTGGGCAGGGCGGCCAGCTGGTCCAGCGAGTCCAGCATCTGCGCGGGCGTGCCCTCGAACAGGCGGCCACAGCCGCCAGAGAACAGGGTGTCGCCGCAGAACAGCAGGGGCGCGCCGTCCATGGCCTCGCAGTAGTAGGCGATGTGGCCCGCAGTGTGACCGGGCACATCGATCACCGTGAAACGCAGGCCCAGCACATCGTCCCCTTCCACCACATCGCCGTGCGCCAGGCGGACCAGGGGCTCGGGAATGCGCTCGCGCGCCGGGCCGTAGACCCGTGCGCCGGTGGCTTCGCGCAAGGTATCCACGCCGCCGACATGATCGGCATGGTGGTGCGTGACTAGAATGGCCTGCAGGCCCAGGCCTAGTGTGTCCAGGGCCTGCATCACGGGTGCTGCGTCGCCCGGGTCCACAACGATCGCCTGGCGGCCGTCGTGCAGCATCCAGATGTAGTTGTCGGTAAAGGCGGGCAGCGGCAGCAAGTTCATGAGCGATCAAATTATAGGTTTGCACCACTGGTTCGATTCCCCGCCGGGCCGGTACCTGCTGGCGTGGGAGCAGGCGCGCTTTGACGAGGCCGTGGTGGACATTTTTGGCTACCACAGCCTGCAGCTGGGCATGCCCCTGCTGGACGGCCTGCGCGCCAACCGCATGCCCTACCAGTGGCTGGCACTGGGGCAGGAGGGGGTGGGAGTGTCTGAGCCCATCGCCTCTGCGCCAGCGGGTGAGGAGGGCACAGCCCCTTTGCGGCAGCACACCGTGGACCTGCTTGCCGAGTCCGTGGCCCTGCCGTTTGCCGATGCGAGCCTGGATCTCATCGTGTTGCCCCACACCCTGGAGTTGAGCATCGACCCCCATGCCACGCTGCGTGAGGTGGAGCGGGTGCTGATGCCCGAGGGGCGCGTGGTCATCAGCGGGCTCAACCCCACCAGCCTGTGGGGCCTGCGCCAGCGGCGCGCGCGGCTGTACCAGCGACTGGGGCGGGGCACCTTGTATCTGCCCGATGTGGGCGAGTTCATAGGCTACCGGCGCCTTCGGGACTGGCTCAGGCTTTTGAGCTTCGAGGTCGAATCGGCCCGTTTTGGCTGTTATCGTCCCGCGGTGCGCAGCGCCCAGTGGCTGGAGCGCTTTGGCTGGATGGACCCTCTGGGAGAGCGCTGGTGGCCCATCCTGGGCGCGGCCTACTTTCTGGTGGCGGTCAAGCGGGTGCATGGCATGCGCCTGCTGGAGCCCGCATGGCGCAACCAGCGCCAGCGGTCTGCCGCCACGGTGCCTGTGGCCAACCGGGCGGGCGGCCGGGTGCCCGCCGCCCATGTGTCCCCGGTCCGGCGCGACCGAACATAGACAATCCCCCACCGGCCGCCACGGAGCCCCTTGACCGGGCCCTGGTGGCCATGACTGAACAACGAGAGCAGGAACACAGTTTGAACCAGGTAGAGATATACACAGATGGCGCCTGCAAGGGCAACCCGGGCCCCGGCGGATGGGGGGTGCTGCTGCGCGCCGGGCAGGTCGAGAAGGAGCTGTTTGGCGGTGAGCTGGGCACTACCAACAACCGCATGGAACTGATGGCCGTGATCGAGGCGCTGTCGGCCCTCAAGCGCCCCTGTGCGGTGACGCTGTTCCTGGACAGCGAATATGTGCGCAAGGGCATCACCGAATGGATCCATGGCTGGAAGGCCAAGGGCTGGCGCACCGCCTCCAAGCAGCCCGTCAAGAACGTCGAACTGTGGCAGCGGCTGGATGCCTTGGTGAGCACCGGCGGCCACCGCATCGAGTGGCGCTGGGTCAAGGGCCACTCGGGCGATCCGGGCAACGAGCGCGCCGATGCGCTGGCCAACCGGGGCGTGGACAAGGCCCTGGGGCGCGGATGACCTCGGCGCGGGTTCGGTGCCACGAAAGAGTGCACAGGCTCAGCCACCAGCCCCTTCGGGGGCTTTTTTGTTTTTGGGCGTGTAAAGCCTGCGTAAAACCGCCGCAATTGACCTTGGGGTCTTGCCAAAGTTGGCTGCAGCACAAGACACGCACTGATACATTGTTCGATTGCATTCCCCACACCACCTGGTTTCACTGACCCATGGCGTCCAAGAACAAGTTCATCGTTTTCGCTGTCATCGGCATTGCCGCCGCCTCGGGTGCCGCCTGGTGGCTCCAGAAACCTGCGCAGCCTGCGCGCACCGATGTGTCTGCGGCCGCCGGTGGGGGGGCACCAGCGGGTGGGGCCGCGCGGGGTGCCAGCGCTGCAGGTGGCGCCGGTGGTGCGGGCCGCCCCGTGGCGGTAGAGGCCGTGGCCGTGCGGCAGATGGCCCTGCGCGACGATGCCGAGGCTGTGGGCAGCCTGCGGTCGCGCCAGAGCGTGATGCTGCGGCCCGAGGTGGGGGGGCGCATCACGCAGCTCAACTTCCGCGACGGCCAGCGCGTGCGGCGCGGGCAGGTGCTGGTGCAGTTTGACGACCAGCTGCCTCGGGCGCAGATCCAGCAAAGCCAGGCGGAGCTGTCCATCGCCCAGGCCAACCACAAGCGCAACCAGGAGCTGGTGGCCCAGGGCTTCATCAGCCAGCGCTCGGTGGATGAAAGCGCGGCCAACCTGGAGGTGGCGCAGGCCAAGCTGGCCCTGGCGCAGGCCACCGCCCAGCGCCTCAAGATCGTGGCCCCCTTCGATGGCATCGCAGGCATCCGGGGGGTGAACGTGGGCGACTACCTCAAGGACGGCGCCGACATCGTCAACATCGAAGACCTGGACGCCGTTTATGTGGACTTCCGCCTGCCCGAGCGCCTGCAAAGCAAGGCACGCACCGGCCAGACCGCCCAGGTGGCGTTTGATGCGCTGCCCGGCGTGCGCTACGCCGCCGTGGTGCAGGCCATCAGCCCACAGATCGATGCCGACGGCCGGGCCATTGCGGTGCGTGGCTGCATCGATAACCGCCGCCTGCAACTGCGCCCGGGCATGTTCGCCCGTGTAACGGCTGTGTTTGCAGAGCGCAGCGATGCGCGTGTGGTGCCGGAAGAAGCCATCGTGCCCGATGGCAGCAGCCCCTACGTGCTGAAGATTGTGGAAGGCAAGGAGCCCGGTACCCGCGTGACGCGCCGCACACCCGTGCAACTGGGCGCCCGCGCGCCGGGCCTGGTGGAGGTGGTCGAGGGGCTGAACGCGGGCGACCTGGTGGTCACCGCCGGTCAGCAGCGTATCCGCAAGGACGGTACCGAGGTGCGGGTGGTGGAGCTGGGCAAGCAGGGCGCCGGTGCTGCGCCCTCCGCCGCGCGCCCGGCCTCGGGCCCTCGGGGGGGCAGTGCGGCGGGCGTGGCCGATGCGCCTGCGGCTGGCGCATCGGGTGCGGCCGTTGTGGCGGCCGTGGCCACGGCGCCAGCTGCCCCGGCTGCGCCCGCAGCGCCCACGGCAGCCCCAGCCAGCGCCCTCGTGGCCCCGCTGCCAGGCCCCAATCCATGCCAGGTGGCGGCCAACCCCAGCCAGCCAACACCAGCCGGCAAGCGGTCTCCCGCATGAAGGCCGGTTTGCTGCCTGGTCACCGCTCTTTTCTGACGCCCCTGGACTGCCATGCAACTCGCTGAAATCTCCATCCGCCGGCCGGTGTTTGCCACCGTGCTGTCGCTGCTGGTGCTGCTGATTGGTGCGGTGAGCTTCACGCGCCTGTCGGTGCGCGAATACCCCAAGATCGATGAGCCCGTGGTCACCGTCAGCGTGCGCTACGCGGGCGCCTCGGCCGAGGTGATCGAGTCGCAGGTCACCAAGCCCCTCGAAGACTCGATTGCCGGGATTGATGCGGTGGATGTGATCACCTCCATCAGCCGCGCCGAGCAAAGCCAGATCAGCGTGCGCTTTCGCCTGGAGAAGGACGCCGACAATGCCGCAGCCGAAGTGCGCGACCGCACGGCGCGCGTGCGCAACCGCCTGCCAACGGCCGTGGACGAGCCGGTGATCGCCAAGGTCGAGGCCGATGCCTCGCCCGTGATGTGGCTGGCGTTCAGCAGTGACACGCGTAGCCCGCTGGAGATCAACGACCTCATCAACCGCATCGTCAAGCCCCGCCTGCAAACCGTGACCGGCGTGGCCGACGTGCCCATCTACGGCGAACGCAAGTACGCCATGCGCGTGTGGCTGGACCCGGAACGCATGGCCGGCTATCGCCTGACCACGCAGGATGTGGAAGACGCGATCCGCCGCAACAACCTGGAGCTGCCCGCCGGCCGCATCGAATCCCAGCAGCGCGAGTTCAGCGTCACCTCCCAGACCGACCTCAAAACGCCTGCGCAGTTCTCCAGCATCGTGATCCGCACGGTCAACGGATTTCCCGTGCGCATCCAGGACGTGGCACGGGTGGAAGAGGGCGCGGCCAGCGACCGCAGCCGCGTGCGTCTGAACGGTCGCGACGCGATCTCGGTGGGCGTGATCCGCCAGGCCACGGCCAACCCGCTGGAGCTGTCGCAAGGCGTGCGCGCCATGCTGCCCTTGCTCAAGGCTGACCTGCCTGCGGACATCGGCGTGGACATCGCCAATGACAACTCCCTGTTCATCGACCGCTCGATCAAAAGCGTCTACACCACGATTGCAGAGGCCGTGGTGCTGGTGGCCCTGGTGATTTTTGTGTTCCTGCGCACCTTCCGCGCGTCCATCATCCCCATCGTCACCATCCCGGTGAGCCTCGTGGGCAGCTTTGCGCTGATGTCGCTGGCGGGGTTCTCGATCAACACCCTCACGCTGCTGGCGCTGGTGCTGGCCATCGGCCTGGTGGTGGACGACGCCATCGTGATGCTGGAGAACATCTACCGCCACATCGAAGAGGGGCTCGATCCGTTCTCCGCCGCCATCAAGGGCGCACGCGAGATCGGCTTTGCCATTGTGGCCATGACGCTCACGCTGGTGGCGGTGTATGCACCGCTGGCCTTCACGCCGGGCCGCACCGGGCGCTTGTTTGTGGAGTTTGCGCTGGCGCTTGCCGGGGCGGTGGTGGTGTCGGGCTTCGTGGCGCTCACGCTCTCGCCCATGATGTGTTCGCTGTTGCTCAAGCACAACCCCAAACCCAACTGGTTCGACCGCTCGATGGAGCGCTGGCTCACCGCGCTCTCGGACGCCTATGGCCGCCTGCTGCGTTGGATCGTCACCGCGCGCTGGAGCGGCGGCAAAGGCGCCGGGGCGGGTGGTGGCGTGCGGGGCGCCATCTTCCAGGCCCGCTGGATCGTGGTGGGCGTCATGGCCTTGAGCGGGCTGGCGCTGGCGCTGGTGTTCCCCACCATGCGGCAGGAGCTGTCGCCGCTGGAGGACCGGGGCACCATCCTGGCCAGTGTCACCGCGCCCGACGGCGCCACGCTGGACTACACCAACCGCTACGCCCTGGAGCTGGAAAAGATCGGCACCACCTACCCCGAGTTCGACCGCGTGTTTGCCAACATCGGCAACCCCACGGTGGCGCAGGGCAGCGTCATCTACCGCACGGTGGACTGGGAAAGCCGCAACCGCACCACGCTCGACCTGGCCAAGGAACTGCAGCCCAAGGTGGCCGGCCTGCCGGGCGTGAACGCCTTCCTGATCACGCCGCCGTCGCTGGGCCAGGGTTTCCGTTCGCGGCCACTGACCTATGTGATCCAGACTTCGGACAGCTACGAGAACCTGAGCAAGGTGGTGGCCGCCTTCATGGCCGAGATTGCGCAGAACCCCGGCATCGTCGGCCCCGACGTGGACCTGCGCCTGAACAAGCCCGAACTGCGCATCGAGGTCAACCGCGAGCGCGCGGCCGACCTGGGCGTGAGCGTGGAAGTGGTGGCCAAGGCCATCGAGACCATGCTGGGCGGCCGCACCGTGACCCGCTACAAGCGCGACGCCGAGCAGTACGACGTGATCGTGCAGACCGAGGCGCGGGGCCGCACCACCCCCGAGAACATCGACACCATCTATGTGCGGGGCCGCAACGACGCGATGATCCCGCTGTCCAGCCTGGTCACCGTGCGCGAAAGCGTGAGCCCGCGCGAGCTGAACCACTTTGGCCAGCGCCGCTCGGCCACCATCACGGCCAACCTGTCGTCCGACTACTCGCTGGGCCAGGCCATCACCTTCATGAACGAGACGGCCGCCAAGGTGCTCAAGCCCGGCTACACCACCGACCTGAACGACACCTCGCGCGAATTCAAGAACTCGCAGGGCGCGCTGGGCGTGGTGTTTGTGCTGGCGCTGGTGTTCATCTTCCTGGTGCTGGCCGCACAGTTCGAGAGCTTCATCGACCCGCTGGTGATCATGGTGTCGGTGCCGCTGTCGATGATCGGTGCGCTGCTGGCGCTCAAGTGGAGCGGCGGCTCGCTCAACGTGTATTCGCAGATCGGTCTGATCACGCTGGTGGGCTTGATTACCAAACACGGCATTCTGATCGTGGAGTTCACCAACCAGCTGCGCGAAGAAGGCATGGAGATGGTGGATGCGCTGGTCAAGGCCTCGGCCCAGCGCCTGCGCCCCATCCTCATGACCACCGGCGCCATGGTGCTGGGCGCCATCCCCCTGGCCCTGGCCAAGGGCGCTGGCGCCGAGACGCGCATGCAGATCGGGTGGGTGATTGTGGGCGGCATGTCGCTGGGCACCTTGCTCACGATTTTTGTGGTGCCCACCATGTACACCCTGTTTGCTCGCAAGGCGGTGCCGGGGGCGAATACGGCTGTAGCGGCCGAGGAGCCGGAGCATCCGCTGCACCCGCACGACTATGTGGCCAAGTAGCCCTGGGCCTGGTGCACAGGTTTCTGTGCACGTCGAATAAAAAGAAGCCCCGTCGGGGCTTCTTTTTTTGGTGTTTCAGGGCTACGCCACAGTGGATTGCACAGCGTTTGTTATGTCCTGCAGCGCCTGCGGCCGCACAAGCCGCGCCACTTCCTTGCCGTCCTTGAGGAACACCAGCGTGGGCCAGAGCTTCACGCCAAACGTGCGCCCCAGGCGCTGGCCCGGGCCGTCTTCCACCTTGATGTGCGACAGGTTCGCCTGGTCCTTCAGGGCCTGCTCGATCAGCGGCTGGGCGCGCTGGCAATGGCCACACCAAGGGGTGCCAAATTCGACCAAGGTGGCGCCGGTCAGGCGGTCCACGTCGTCGCGGGAAGGGGGTTGTGCAAGGTGCTGAGCGGCGTAGGGCATGGGTGCGAAGGTTGCTGCAGAAATGCGTAGATGGCCATTGTGCGGCGCTTCGCCCGCTCGGCATGCAACTGGCGCGTCCCCGGCCCGGGGCGCCGAGCAAGGGCTGCCCCGCGGCGAGGGCGTCGTCCCCTCTGGGGAAGGCGCGAAGCGACACATGGGGTGTTAAATGACCCCGTCAAACACCATCACATCCACCATGTCACCCACCGCCACATTGCCCTGCCCATGGTGCAGCACGATGAGACCATTGGCCTGCACCATGGAGCTGAGCACGCCCGAGCCCTGGTTGCCCGTGGTGCACACCTGCAGCGTGCCGTCGGGTGCCGTGGTGACCAGGCCGCGCTGGTATTCCGTGCGCCCGGGTTTCTTGCGCATGGCTTCCGTGCTGACGGCGCGCAGCAGCGGCGGGGCAGTGCGGGTGCATCCCGTCATGCGCAGCAGAGCGGGGCGCACAAAGGCCAGAAAGGTCACCATCACCGCCACCGGGTTGCCGGGCAAGCCAAAAAGCACGGCGCCAGCACCAGAATGTGAATCGCTATTATTTTGATAGCTATCAGGGCTTGATGGTTGCGCGGTGGAGGCTGTTTTTTCTTCAAATCCAGCACCAGCAATGCGCCCCACGGCCATGGGGCGGCCCGGGCGCATGGCGATGCGCCAGAAGGCCACGTCGCCCAGCTTCTTCATCATGGTGCGTGTGTGGTCGGCCTCGCCCACACTCACGCCGCCGCTGGTGATGATGGCGTCGGCCTGCTGGGCCGCCTGGCGGAACGCGGCCTCGAGCAGCGCGGGCTCGTCGCGCACCACGCCCAGGTCGATCACCTCCACGCCCATGCGCGTGAGCAGACCGAAAACGGTATAGCGGTTGCTGTCGTACACCGCGCCTTCGCGGGGCGCCTCGCCCAGGCTCAGGATCTCGTCGCCGGTCGAAAAGTACGCCACGCGCAGGCGGCGCACCACCATCACGGAGGGCAGGCCCAGGCTGGCCACCAGGCCCAGCGCTGCGGGCGTGAGCAACTCGCCACGCGCCAGCGCCACGCCGCCTTCCATCAGGTCTTCGCCCTTGAAGCGGCGGTTGTCACCCCGCTGCAGCACATCGGCGGCGATGGTGATGTGCAGGGCTGCGTCCGATGTGGTCGAGGTGGTGAACTCCTGCGGCACCACTGTGTCGAGCCCCGCAGGCATGATGGCGCCGGTCATGATCTTCACGCACTCGCCCGCCGCCACGCTGCCCGTCCAGGCTTTGCCCGCCAGCGCCGTGCCCACCACGCGCAGCGTGAGGGGCTGGCCCTTGGCCAGTTGGGCGCCCGCAAAGGCATAGCCGTCCATGGCCGAGTTGTCGTGCGGCGGCACGCTGATGGGCGACACCACATCGCGGGCCAGCACGCGGCCCAGGGCGTTGAAGAGGGGCAGTTCCTCGGTGGCGGTGACGGGCTCGACCAGGCGGTCCAGGAACGCGTTGACGTCGGCGGCTTTCAGGGCCTGGGGGTCGTAGCCCTGCAGTTCTGCGGCGATCTGGGCAATGGTCTTCATGGGGGTCAACAACAAAAGTCAGGTATGCCGCGCAGCGAGTGGCTCGTCAATGTCTTGTCAACGGCTCGTCAATGGCTTCTTACTTGGAGCGGCAGGCGGGAAAAGGGTCGGGGGTCAGCACCAGCAGCATGTGCAGCTTGTCATAAGCCACGTTGTCCACCATCACGGCGCGTGGCAGGAGGCCCCAGGCGCTAAAGCCTGCTTGCTCGTACAGCCGCACCACATGGGTGTTGGAGGCCGTTACCGTGAGAACCAGTTGCGTGAGGCCCGGTACATTGCGCGCGGCCTGCACGCAGGCGGCCACCAGTTGCTGGCCAATGCCCCGGCGCTGTGCGCTGGACGCCACCATCATGCCCACCACGGTGGCGCAGTGGCGTTGCTTGGCGCGTTGCTCGCGCTCGCAGCCCACGCAGCCCAGCAACTGGCCTGCAGCATTGAACGCGCCCAGAAAGAACACGCCCGACTCCAGCGGGCCAAAACGCACGGCGTATTCCTGGGCCGGGCGGCCCACCGACGCGGCGTAGTCCGAGGTGAATGCATCCGGGGCGGTGCGCAGCGCCTCGTCGCGCAGGGCCTTGTAGGCCACGGCGTCGGCAGCCACCAGGGGGCGGATATGGATGGCGTTGGCGGCGGCCGCAGCGGCAACAAAGGTGGTGGCGGGTGGCAGTGGCTCGGTCATGGCGGGGTGTTTGTGGCGGGCCGGGCAGCCGTCAGGGCTGGGATGGGCTTGCGCTTTCCAGCGCTTGCAGCTCGGCCAGGGTGTTGGCGTTGAAGAACGCCTGCGGGTCATCGCCCGGCTGGTCAAACGGCACCATGGCGCAGCGGTGCCGGGCTGTCCAGGCGTCAATCTTGCGGCCACCGGCCTGGGTGAAGGCGACCAGGCTTTCGAGCAGGTCCACGCGCAGCAGGCAGAACACGGGCTGGGGGCGTACCTGGATGTGGCCCTGGCCATCATCCTCGGGTGCGGCGGCCATGGCGATCTCGGCGCCTTGTGCCTCCGCTGCAGCGGCCAGGCGCTGCGCCAGGTCCAGCGGGAAGAGCGGGGTGTCGCAGGGCACCGTCAGCAGCCACTGCGTTTCGCAGCGCTCCAACCCGGTCAGAAAACCCGCCAGCGGGCCTGCATAGTCGGCCAGCACGTCGGGCCACACGGGCGCGCCAAAAGCCTCGTAGGCCGCCAGGTTGCGGTTGGCATTGACCATCACGTTGCCGGTCTGCATCTGCAGCCGCATCAGCGTGTGCAGCGCCAGCGGCAGGCCGCGAAAGTTCTGCAGGCCTTTGTCGACCCCGCCCATGCGGGAGCCCCGGCCACCGGCGAGGACCAGGCCGGTGATGTCTTGGGTTTCAATCTTGGTCATGTAGCGCGGTGGAGCGAAAAACAGAGGGCTATGGCAGCGGCCGGGCACGCAGTGCGGTCAACTGCAAGCACGAAAGGATGGCCGTGCCGACAAGCAGGCCCAGCGACACGGGTTGCACAAAGGCCTCGTGTCCCAGGGCAAAAAACAGCCCGTGGATCACCACCGTCAGGGCGCCGAGGCAGGGCATGAGCTTGTAAAACATCAGCGCCGCCGAGCCTTCGCCACGGGCCACTTGTGCCTGTGCATACAACACCAGCGCAATGATGGGCAGGTTGAGCAGCAGGTTGACCTGGTTGCCGCCGGGGATGTGAAACAGCTCCCACTCGTGCCAGAAAGCGGCGTCGATCTGGTGGGTGACCAGGACGGTGGCATTGGCCAGGAACAGTGCGCGGTGTTTGGGTTGAAGGGGCATGGGGGCAAGAACAAGACGAGGATCGAAGCAGCCGATGGTGCCCTAAAAAATCGGCATTTCGCCTACCCACCGATGTAGCTCATCTCCACCCGGCGTGCGCCCTGGGTGGTGTCCGCTGGCAGGCTGCTGCGCAGCTCCGAATAGCGGTCTGTGCGCTGCTGCCAGATGGGTGCGATGGCGGAGGCAATGGCTTCGTCGCTGGCGCCGCCGCGCAGCAGGGTGCGCAGGTCGTAGCCTTCGGACGCAAACAGGCACAGGTAGAGCTTGCCTTCGGTGGACAGCCGCGCGCGGTTGCAGTCGTGGCAGAAGGCCTGGGTCACGCTGCTGATCACGCCGACCTCGCCCAGGCTGGGGTCGTGCTGGCCCGTTGCGTTGGCATAGCCCCAGCGCTCGGCGGTTTCGCCGGGGCTGCTGGGGTCCAGCTGCACCAGCGGCAGTTCGGCGCGCAGGCGCTCGATCAGCTCGGCCGAGGGCAGCACCTCGTCCATGCGCCAGCCGTTGGTGGCGCCCACGTCCATGTATTCGATGAAGCGCAGCGTGGTGCCCGTGCCGCGAAAGTGCCGCGCCATGGGCAGGATCTCGTGTTCGTTGGTGCCGCGCTTCACCACCATGTTGACCTTGATCTGCGACAGCCCGGCCGCGTGCGCCGCCTCGATGCCTGCCAACACGTCGGCCACCGGAAAGTCCACATCGTTCATGCGGCGGAAGACAGCGTCGTCCAGGCCGTCCAGGCTCACCGTCACGCGGTTCAGGCCTGCGTCTTTGAGCGCCTGGGCCTTGCGCGCGAGCAGTGATCCGTTGGTGGTCAGGGTCAGGTCGGGCGCCACGCCGTCCACGGTGCGCAACTGGGCCAGTTGCGCTACTAGGTCTTCGAGGTTCTTGCGCAGCAGGGGCTCACCGCCCGTGAGGCGGATCTTGCGCACGCCATGGGCCAGAAAGAGCCTTGCCAGCCGCGTGATTTCCTCAAAACTCAGCAGCGCGCCGTGGGGCAGGTAGGGGTAGTCCTTGTCGAACACTTCCTTGGGCATGCAGTAGTTGCAGCGGAAGTTGCAGCGGTCCGTGACGCTGATGCGCAGGTCGCGCAGCGGGCGGCCCCGGGTGTCGGTGAGCTGGCCCGTGGGGACCACCGGGTGCGTGGGCACCCGCGCCGCCAAAGCGGCGATGCGTTGGTCCACCAGAGGAATCACACGTTCGGCCATGGCGTGATTTTGCCGCATGGGCCCCGCCCCGGGGGCAAGCCCCTCTGCGCGGAGTTGATGGCGGTCAAGTTTTGCCCTGGGCGGCAGCGGGGCTGCCCTTGGCCAGGCGGACTGCGGTCGAAATGCTGCATCGTGGCAATCTGCAATAGCTGTTTGCCGGGTTGAAGGCTGGCGACGCGCTGAGCCCCCTCAGCCTTTTCGGGTGGAGGGCTGGACGAAATCCGCCAAACGGCAATCGCGCCCCACCAGCACCAGCCGCGTGTCCAGTGCGTCGAAAAATCCGGGTGGAGGTGGCAGCGGCAACTGTTGCACGCGTTTGTGCTCTGCAATGCGCACCGCTGCCAGTGTGTAGTCGCGCGCCAAGGACATCCACAGGCCATGGGCGCCTGCCGATTGCCGTGCACCGGTCATGAGGCTGCGGCCCGAGTCCAGCCACCAGCGGTAGATGGCGGTGGCAATGCCCATGCGGCGGTAGCCGTGTGCCACCTTGGTGTGCGGCGCGCGAAGGTGGCGGTCGGTGTGCCGGTCCACCTCCACCAGCCGGTTGAACACTGTGTAGGCCACGATGCGGTTGCGCAGCGGGTCGATGGCATAGACAAACACCTCGCCGTCGGCCTCACGCATGCGAAGCACCAGTCCGTGCAGGTGCAAAGGCAGCGGCTGCATCGCATCGCGCGTGCGGTGGTTGGTGCGGATGCGTTCGTGCAGGGCGTCAAATTCGCGCTGGATGTCGCGGCCCGACAGGTCCACGTCGATGCGCAGTTCGGCCAGCCACTGGGCCCACTTGTCCAGCAGGCCCAGGCCGGGCCATGGGTTGGCAGCAGTGTGGGGGCCGCCGGTGGCAGTGCCAGGCATTGGCAGGCTGCAAGCGCTGGCCATCATGGCGTGCTCCCCAGGCCCTCGGTCCAGCAGCCGCTGAGCAAGCGCGCAGGTTGTTCGCGGGCGCAGACCTGGGCGCTGTGGGGCCAGTCGGGCAAGCGCACATCCAGGCCCGCATACACGCCGTAGGCTTCTCCCGCGGCAATCGTTTCTCCCGCCCAGAGGCTTTCGCCTGCACGGATGGCTCCACCGGCGTGGATGTGTCCACCGGCCCGCACGCCCCAGCCCACCTGCAGGTGGCCCTTGCAGTCCAGGTCGCCCGCCACCTGCAGCCCGCGCGTGGCTTGCACCTCTGCATCGCAGTGCAAATGGCCGCCCGCCTTGATGCCGCCGTTGCAGTCCAGCGCGCCCATCGCGCGCAGGTCCTGGCCCACGGTGCAATGGCCATCGATTTGCACCGTGGCCCCGCCGTCCAGCTCCCCACCCACGCGCAGGCTGCCCATGCATTGCAGCCGCTGCGCCACCGCCAGGGACCAGCCCACGCGTGCGTCGCCGTGTATGCGCGCGCTGCCGTCGCAGCGCACGGCGCCCGCTACGCGCAGGTCTTCGCCCACGCGCAGTGCACCGCCCACCCGCAGGCCGCCCTGCACGCGCAGGCTGCGGCCGGTGCGCAGCACACCGTCCACGTCCGCGCTGCCCCGGCAGTGCACGTTGCCCGCAAACACCAATGCGTCTGTCTCCAGGTGGTCCACCTCCAGCACATCGTTGGTGGGGCCGAACTGGTCCAGCATCCAGCAGGCGTCGTCCACCCGACCTTCGCGCACCAGGTCGTCCAGCAGGGCCTGGTAGTTGCTCGCACCTTCCTGGCGGCGCAGGTACCAGCGGTAGCCGTCAGCGCAAGGCCGCTTGGCGCGGATGAAGTGGCGGGTGATGTCGGTGGCGGCGGCCGCGCTGGCGATGGCCGTATCGGCGGGCGGGCTGCGTGTGGGGGCGCATTGGGCGCAGGGGGTGAGCGAAATCTCGCCGGAAGGAAACGGGGGCATGAGCACTCCTGGAGTCCGCGCCCCGGCGGCAGTCACCAAGGCGCAAGCTGGCGCTGGGCAATGGGCCCGGCGACAGGAAGTGCGCGAAAAAACGGAGGGGGTGTCGCCGGGCTCAGGAATCTGCAGCAGGGGTGCAGAGAGCGCGGTCACCGGCCTGGAGCGTGGCCTGCGAGCGTGCAGCACGGCGCAGCGGCGCGGTAGCGCTGGCGGCTGTGGCGGTGGAGTGGCTCGCAAACATCGGCGGCACTATAGGCAGCGGCCTCAGGTGCGTCAAATCAATCCGCACTGCATTGGTGCGGATTGGGCGCGCGCCACGGCAAGTCATGTTGGCTTGCGGGCGCGGTTGGACGCGTGCTTACACGCAGCGCCCGCCATCCACCTCGATGCACACGCCATTGATGAACGATGCCTCTTCGCTCGCCAGGTACAACGCGGCGTTGGCCACGTCCAGCGCGGTGGAGAAGCGGCCCAGCGGGATGGTGGCCAGGAACTTGGCGCGGCGCGCATCGTCCACCGGGCCGCCCGCAAACTCGGCGGCCAGGCCCGTGTCGGGGTTGAACACGGGGTTGATGCAGTTCACGCGGATGTTGTCGGGGCCCAGCTCGGCCGCCATGGACTTGCTGGTGATGATGACGGCGCCCTTGGAGCCGTTGTACCAGGTCAGGCCCGGGCGCGGGCGCAGTCCGGCGGTGGAGGCGATGTTGATGATGCTGCCGCCACCGGCCTGGCGTAGCGCGGGCACGGCGTGGATGGCGCTCAGGTAGATGCTCTTCATGTTGATGGCATAGACCTTGTCGAACTCCTCCTCGCTCACTTCAAGCATGGGGCGGTTGCGGTGCGTCCAGCCTGCGTTGTTCACCACCACGTCCAGGCGGCCGTACAGGCGCACGGCCTCATCGACCATCGCCTTGACCTGGGCCGAGTTCGTCACGTCGGCCTTGAAGAAGGCGGCGGTGCCGCCTGCAGCCGTGATCTCGGCCACCACGCGCTGGCCGCCCGCTTCGTTGATGTCGTTCACGATGACCTTGCCACCCTCAGCGGCCAGGCGCTTGGCAATGCCTTCGCCAATGCCGTTGCCGGCGCCGGTGACGATGATGGATTTGTTCAACACGCGCATGGAAAAGGTCTCCTTGGGATATTCAAAAAAGATAGCTGCTTGGGCTTGCCTGTCAGGCGCCAGGGGCCAATTTGACTGATATTTCAGGGGCTGGGGCGGGGCTGGCGGCCAGGGGCGGCGCAGGCACGCGGCCATAAAACTGCGGGAAGTATTCCTTCACGCCGTTGCCGTTGAAGTCCCAGCCTGTGCACTGGCCCAGGTGGCGCGGTGGCTCGTCGGGATTGCTGGACGAAAAAACGGCGGGCACCGACTGGAAGGCGGCGGTGGCCAGGTTGAACAGCAGCTCGCGCAAGTGCGTGCAACTGGCCACGCCGCCCAGATGCTTCTGAATGGCCTGGCGCCAGCCGCGCGCCATGCTGCAGCCCACCATCTGCTGCAGCGCGGCCTGGGCCTCGGTGCAACCCTTGAGCGGGTGCGAATCCATGGCCACATCAATGGCCTGCACCACCAGCTGGCGGTTGACCGTGACACGTAGCCACATGTGGTGGATGGCCTCGCCCGCGAGACGCTGTTTGGTAGGGTCGCGGAACGAGGTGGCGTCATAGGCCTTGCTGTCGTGCAGCTCACCCTCGATGTCCCACAGGCCATCGTCGCGTTCAAAGCCCTGGTAGTTCACCCGGCGGACATGCTTCAGGGTGCGGGGGGCGGGGGGGCTCAGGGGCATGCGCTTCTATCGTGGCTGGTAGCGAGTGACTGAAACTGGCGTGGCACTAAGCGAGTGCCGCCGCGCAAGGGCCGCCAAGCCGCGTATGCGGCGCTTGGCTCGCGTGCGCTGGCGGCGTCCCCCTGTAGGGGGAAGACGCGAAGCGGCTCAGGGGGTTACCCATATTTGATGGCCACCGTCTTCAAGGTGGTGAAGCCGTACAGTGCTTCAAAGCCCTTCTCGCGTCCGTAGCCGCTGGACTTGACGCCGCCAAAGGGCAGCTCCACACCGCCCGCGGCGCCGTAGTTGTTGATGAACACCTGCCCGCTATGTACGCGCTTGGCCATGCGGAACTGGCGCGCGCCATCGCGCGTCCAGATGCCCGCCACCAGGCCGAACTGCGTGGCGTTGGCTAGCTCCACCGCGTGGTCTTCGTCCTGGAAGGCCATGGCCGACAACACGGGGCCGAAGACTTCCTCCTGTGCCAGCCGGTGCTGCACCGGTACATCGCGCAGCAGGGTGGGGGCCTGGTAGTAGCCGGTCTCGGGGGCTTCGTCCACCACCACGCCCTGGGCCACCATGGGGATGCCTGCGACCTGCGCGTCGGACAAAAAATCCCACACGCGCTGTTGCTGCGTCTGGCGGATCAGCGGGCCCACGTCCAGGTCCATGGCAGCGGGGCCCACGCGCAGGGCCTCAAAGGCCTTGCCCAGGCGCTCCAGCAGGGGCTCGTAAATCAGCGAGTCGATCAGCACACGCGAACCGGCCGAGCAGGTCTGCCCGGCGTTCTGCACGATGGCGTTGATGACCACGGGTATGGCGGCATCGAGGTCGGCGTCGGCAAAGATGATCTGCGGGCTTTTGCCGCCCAGCTCCAGCGTCACGGGGCAGTGGCGCTCGGCGGCCACCTGCTGGATCAGCGTGCCGATCTTGGGGCTGCCGGTGAAGCTGATGTGGTCGATGCCGGGGTGGCGCGCCAGCGCGTCGCCCACCTCGTGGCCGTAGCCGGTGACGATGTTGAGCGCCCCCGAGGGGAACCCCACCTCGGCTGCCAGCTGCGCCACGCGGATCAGCGAGAGGCAGGCGTCTTCGGCTGGCTTGACCACGCACACATTGCCCGCCGCCAGGGCGCCGCCCACGCTGCGGCCGAAGATCTGCATGGGGTAGTTCCAGGGAATCACATGGCCCGTGACGCCATGGGGCTCGCGCCAGGTCAGCACGCTGTAGCCGTCGGGGTAGGGGATCGTCTCTCCGTGGAACTTGTCGCAGGCACCGGCGTAGAACTCGAAGTAGCGCGCCAGCGCAATGGCGTCGGCGCGCGCCTGCTTGGTGGGCTTGCCGCAGTCGCGCTGCTCCAGCGCTGTCAGCTCGTCCGCATGCTCCAGGATCTTGGCCGAGAGCTTTTGCAGCAGACGGCCGCGTTCCACCGGGGCCAGCTTTTGCCACACCGCGTTGTAGCACTGGCGGGCCGCATGCACCGCCGCGTCGATGTCGTCGGCGTTGCTGCGCTGGATCTCGTCGAAGGGCTGGCCGTCGGACGGGTCGATCACAGGGATCGTGCGGCCCGAAGCGGACGGCACCGAGGCGTTGGCGATGTAGTTCAGTTGCATAGCCGTGATTGTGCCCGGAAATGGAATGTGTGCTTAGTATTTGGATGAAAAGTGCCGCTACCGCGCGACCATCAAGCGAATGCAGCTATTGTTTTAATAGCGATTTCAGTAACATGCCGCGCGCAGGGCCGCTAGGTCCAGGATTTCCACCTCGCCGCGCTGCACCCGCACCAGGTGGCGCGCCTCCAGGTCTTTGAGGATCTGGTTGGTGGTCTGGCGCGAGATGGCCAGCATCAGCGACAGCTGCTCCTGCGAGATGCCGATCACCCGGCGCGACTGGCCCTCGGCGTTCCACTGGCCGTAGCCCTCGGCCATCATCACCAGCCGTCGCGCCAGGCGCTGCGGTGCGGGCAGCAGGGCCAGTTCTTCGATGGCCACAAAGGCCGTGCGCAGCTTGTCGGTGAGCAGCAACGCCAGCGCATGCCAGTGCCCGGGGTGGGCCTGCAGCCAGGCCTGCAGCCGTTCGTGCGGCACCTGCACCAGCGTGCTGGCCTCGGCGGCATGGGCATCGTGCGTGCGGGCCGAGCCGTCAAACACCGAGATCTCGCCAAACCAGTGGGGCGGCTCCAGCCGCGTGAGCAGCGCCGAACGCGCCTCATGCGCCCGCCCGCCCGTGCCCGAAATGCTGATCGCGCCGCGCACCACGGCATACAGCCCGCAGGGCGCATCGCCGCGCAAAAAAAGCACCTCGCCCGCCTGCAACTGGCGCACATGCGCCATGGCGATCAGCGGCTGGGCAAAGTCGGGCGGCAGGTGGGCAAACCAGCGGCCGGACTGGAGGACGGGCAGATAGGTGGCGGGGTCGGTCATGCAGTGCAGATTGGGCGCGAGGCGGGGTGGGGCGGTGCCGTGGGAGTGTGCCTTTTTGTCGTCTGCACGACAGACGCTGGCAAGGCCCCGGGGCGAGTATTGATGCTGCTCAAAACAACAGCCGGAGACACCCATGAAAACCCTGATCGACCATCTGGCGCAGTACGCCGACTACCACCGCGACCCGCGCAACATCCACACCCATTTTGTGGGCGTGCCCATGATCATGTTCGCGGTGGTCATCCTGCTGTCGCGCCCGACCTGGATGGCGGGCGCCTTGCCGCTGAGCCCCGCGCTGTTCGCCGCGCTGGCGGCCAGCGTTTTCTACTTCCGGCTGGACACGCGTTTTGGCCTGGCCATGGCCACGCTGCTGGCGGCCATGCTGGTGGGCGGCCAATGGGTGGCGTTGCAGAGCATGGCGGTGTGGCTGGCCACGGGCATCGGCCTGTTTGCCGTGGGCTGGGTGATCCAGTTTGTGGGCCACTACTACGAGGGCCGCAAGCCCGCGTTTGTGGATGACCTGGTGGGCCTGATCGTTGGCCCGCTGTTTGTGGTGGCCGAGTGGGCGTTTGCGCTGGGCCTGCGCAAGGAAGTGCAGGCCGCTATCGAAGCGCGCAGCGGCCCGGTGCGCCTGCGCACGGGGCAGGCTGCTGCCTGAGCGCTCGGGGTCTTACACCCTTCTTCCGTCCCTTGCCGCTGGTGCGGATCTGCGCCGCCTGGTCCCTCGCTGCGCGGCAGCCCTTGGCTCCGCGGTCCTTACCTCATTGAATGGAGCGCGGCCGCCGTGGCCGCGTATGTGTTTCCATGAATTTTGTTTCCATCCTGCCCACGCTGCTGTTCATCGCGCTGGGCCTGGTCATGTTCGGCCTGGGCCTGTCGCTCACGGTGGGCGACTTCACGCGCCTGCTGCAGCACCCGCGCGCCGTGGTGCTGGCCCTGGTGCTGCAGGCGCTGGTGCTGCCCGCCGCGTGTTATGCGCTCATCGTGCTGCTGGGCGTGGCGCCGCTGTATGCCGTGGGGCTGATGCTGCTGGCCGCCTCGCCCGGCGGGGTGTCGGCCAATCTGTTCAGCCATTTGTTCGGCGGCAACGTGGCCATGAACATCTCGCTCACGGCCATCAACACCGTGCTGTCGATCATCAGCCTGCCGCTCATCACCAACTGGGCCATCAACACCTTTGCGCACACCGGCCAGGTGGTGCCGCTGCAGTTTGGCAAGGTGGTGGAGGTGATCGTCATCGTGCTCGTTCCGGTGGTGCTGGGGATGTGGGTGCACCGCCGCGTGCCTTCGTTCAGCGCACGCATGGAAAAGCCCATGAAGATCTTCAGCGCCGTGGTGCTGGCGGCTTTTGCACTCATCGCGATCGCCAAGGAATGGTCGGCGCTGGTTGAATCCTTCGCGGGCATCGGCCCGGCGGTGCTGCTGTTCAACGCCATCAGCCTGGCATCGGGCTACTACCTTTCGCGGGCGGCGGGGCTGGGCAAATCCATGGCCACGGCCATCAGCTTCGAGATCGGCATCCACAACTCCACGCTCGCCATCTTCATCGCGCTGTCGGTGCTGGACAACTTCCAGCTCGCACTGCCCGCAGCCATCTACTCGGTCAGCATGTACCTCATGGCCACGCTGTTTGGCACGCTGGTGCTGCGCCGCAAGGGCGTGGCCGAGGCCCGGGCCGCATGATGCGGCGCGCCGTGGTGGTGAAGAGGGCCTTGTGGGCGCTGGCGTTGCTGGTGCTTTGTGCGCTGGGCGCGCTGGTCTGGGCCCTGCAGCAGCACCCGTCGCTTCAGCCCTATGCCGATTTGCAGTGGAAGGCGCCCAGCGGCGGAGGGGTGCCACCGGGCCTCAAGGTGACGTTTCTCGGCGTGTCCACCGTGCTGCTGGACGATGGCGAAACAGCGCTGATGACGGACGGGTTCTTCTCACGCCCCGGCAAGCTGCAGACCTTTCTGGGCCAGGTGGAGCCGGACATGCAGGCCATCACCCAGGGGTTGCAGCGCGCGGGTTTTCCGGGCGGGGTGGGCAAGCTGGCAGCGGTGATCCCGGTGCATTCGCACTACGACCATGCGATGGACGCCCCCGAGGTCGCCCGCCGCACGGGGGCGCTGCTGCTGGGTTCCGAGTCCACCGCCAACGTGGGGCGCGGCGCAGGCCTGGCAGAGTCTAAGATCCGTGTGGCACGGCTCGGCGAGCCGCAGCAGTTTGGCCGCTTCACGCTCACGCTGTACCCGAGCCGCCATGCGCCCACGGGCTTTACAGGCGGCGAGATCACCGCGCCGCTGCGCCCACCCGTGCGTGCCAGCGAGTACAAGGAAGGCCAGAGCTACGCCCTGCACGTGGCGCATGGCGGCCGCACGTTGCTCATCGTGGGCAGCGCAGGCTTCGAGCCCGGCGCCCTGCGCGGCGTGCACGCCGAAGTGGTGCTGCAGGGCATCGGCGCCCTCGGCCCCCGGCCCGAAAGCTACCGCGATGCGCTGTGGACCGAAGTGATCGCCGACGTGGGCGCCCGGCGTGTCATCCCCATCCACTGGGACGACTTCTGGCAACCCCCGGGCCAGCCCATGGTGCCCATGCCACCGCCGCTTGACGACTTTGACGCCTCGATGGCCTTCCTGCGCGACCGTGGCGCACGCGAAGGTGTGGAGGTGCGCCTGCCGCTGGAGTGGCAGGCCATGGATGTG
>NZ_JBWKZU010000060.1:0-26063 GCF_059424825.1 Acidovorax sp. GW101-11A03
GGTTCGCGCGTGGTGACCTACAAGTCCACGGCTGACCGCGCTGCTGTGCGTGCCCAGGCTGCTGAAGCCCTGCGCACCGGCCAGATCCCTTCGGGCGAATTCAGCGCCATGTAATCCACCGGCTGCCTGCCAGGATGTCGCAGGACATGGCTGGCAGCACCACAAAGACAACGGGCTCCTTCGGGAGCCCGTTGTCTTTGTATGTGACAGATGTACGGCAGGAGCACAGCCCACAGCCCAGGGGGTGCTAAGTTGTCGTCTGCACGTGCAGCCGACTTGATTTACAGCGGTGCAAGGCGTTGTAGTACTCCAGGCGCCGGCCATTAGCGCCATAGGCGATGGACTCGATGCGCAGCAGCGGCTCAGGGGTTTCCAGCTGCAGCAGCCCGCAGGTCTCGGCATCGGGCAGCACGGCGTCGATCCAGCGCTCGGCGCGCACCAGGCGCACGCCATACTGGCGGCGCAGCACGTCATAGAGCGAGCGGTCGTCCAGGCGCATGCGGTGCAGGCCGGGCGCCAGGTCAGCGGGCACCACGGTCTCCACCAGCAGGCGCAGTTCGCCGTCCACGCTGCGCAGCCGCTTCAGGGCCACGACCTGGGTGTCGTCGGTGAGACCCAGCGCGCTGATCTCCTGCGGCGTGGGGTCGCGCAGTTGCTGCGACAGAATCTGCGTGCGCACCGAGCGGCCCTTGCGTTCCATTTCGTCGGAAAAGCCGAGCACGGTGGAGACGAAATCCTCGTCGCGCTCACGCGCCGCGACAAAGGCGCCACGGCCCTTGATCTTGTAGATCAGGTTGTTGCGCACCAGGTCGGCCAGGGCCTCGCGCACCACGATGCGCGAGATGCCGAACTGCTCGCCCAGTTCGGCCTCGGAGGGCAGCTTGGCGCCGATGGCCAGATCACCCTGCAGGATCTGCAGGCGCAGGGCATCGCGGAACTGCGCCCACAGGGGCGATTCGGAATTGCGGTCGAGCAGCGGCTGGAGTTCGTTCGGAGAATTCACGTCATGTCGGGCTCAGGGCCGGATGGGTGGTCAAAGGTGCATGAAAAGCCGGCACGGCATCGGAATCGGGGGCTGCGGGGGCCAGGCGCACGCCATGGCGCTCGCGCAGTGCAGTGGTGCAATTGTGCAACTCCTGCCGCTCGCGCCCTGCATCCCAGCCCAAAGCCTCTGCGGCAATGCCGGCCATCTCGGCCAGCGCGGCATCGGTGACCAGGCCGCGAATGGCCAGCAGCGTGCGGCGGATCACGAGGTCGTCGAGGTGGATCACACCGGTTTCGGTGCACAGCCAGGCCACCTCGGCCGCCGAGTAGTCAGGTGCATGCTGCAGTGGCACGTCGCCTGCCACCTTGAAATGCGGAGCCATGCGCAAGGCCTCGGAGCCGTAGCGGCGCAGCAGCGCCTGGGCGCGCTCGCGTGCCAGGCCCGCATCCCGGGCAATGCGCTCGATGAAATGCTCGGTCGCCTGCCCGCCTTGCGGCATGCCCGAGCCCCCGCCAATCGGCAATTGCCGCGTGGAGGCCGTGCGCTCGCGACCCAACAGGTGCAGCACCTCGTTGGTGGCCTCTTCGGCCAGCGCACGGAAAGTGGTCCACTTGCCGCCCACCAGGCCCACGACCGGAATGTCGCGCGCAGGAGACGGCGGGTCGATCACCACCGAATGGTCGCGCGAGATCTGCCCGGGCTTGTCCGCGTCCGAGCGCGCCAGGGGCCGCACACCCACATAGGTGTAGACCACATCCTTGCGCCCGAAGGACAGGTTGGGGAAGACCTCGCCCAGCACCTCCAGCAGGTAGTCCACCTCGGCCGGCTCGGTGGCGATCTGGTCGGGGTCGTCCACCGGGATGTCGGTGGAACCCACAAGCACGCGGTCCAGGAAAGGGTAGACGATGCACACGCGGCCATCCAGCGCCTCGAAATACGCCATCCGCCCCTGCAGGGCATCGCGCAGCGCCGGGTGGTCGAGCACCAGGTGCGAGCCCTTGGTGCCCATCACGCGCGGCACGGCGCCGCCAAGCAGTGCCGTGCTGCGGTCCAGCCAGGCGCCGCTGGCATTGACCACCGCATCGGCCGTCACCTGCACCACCTCGCCCGTGGTCTCGTCACGCAGCGTGAGGGTCTTGCCCGCGCAGCCCATCACCCGGCAGTGGTTGGCCGCTGCAGAGCGGGGCTGGTCGCGGCAGGCATCGCGCACCAGCTCCAGCACCAGCCATTCG
Organism: Acidovorax sp. GW101-11A03; assembly: GCF_059424825.1. NCBI lineage: Bacteria > Pseudomonadati > Pseudomonadota > Betaproteobacteria > Burkholderiales > Comamonadaceae > Acidovorax > Acidovorax sp. GW101-11A03. Next base: position 2,218 of record NZ_JBWKZU010000060.1, read on the forward strand.
GGGTGGCTGATCCAGGCGTCGAAGAACGTTGCGGTCCAGCGCACGGCGGCGCGGAACAGCTGGCGGTCGGCCGGCTGCACGCGGCTGATGCGGTGGTTGGGCATTACGCGCTGGCGCCGGCCCAGCAGGTCGTACAGGCGCAGGCCCGTGGCCACGGCCAGCAGGCCACGCGTGCGCTGCGGTGGCGTGCGCCCCAGGAACTTGAGCGCACTGCTCATCAGCCCGCCGAAGAAGCTCGACAGCGGCACCACGGTCTTGAGCGGCTGCACCAGGTGCGGCGCATTGCGCAAAAGCAGGTTGCGCTCGCGCGTGGCCTCGGCCACCAGCGAGAAGCTGCCGCTCTCCAGGTAGCGCAGGCCGCCGTGGATCATGCGCGAGGGCGCGCTGCTGGCACCCGCGCTGAAGTCGCCCTTGTCGACTATGAGGCAGTCCACCCCCTGCAGCGACAGGTCGCGGAACACGCCCACGCCGTTGATGCCCGCGCCCACGATCACCGTGGAGAAGTGGCGGCCGGCCACGGCGGCCGGGCGCACGAAGGGCAATGCCGACGTGGTGCTCATGGCAATGCCTCCACCTGCTGCACAGGAACAGGCGCCGGGATCGGCGTGGCGGGTGCGGGCGCGCGCTCTGGCGCATGGCCGGCCAGGTGGCCGAAGACAGGGGACATGGTGGTGATCAGCTCGTTGAAATCGGCGTTGAAATCCGCATGGGCCCGGGCCTGGCCGGCATCGGGCTCGACCGTGTCGCACGGTGCGCACAAGGGGGCCGCGTCGATGCCCTGCGACATCGCGGCGTAGATCGCCGCCCCCCGTGCACCAGTCTCGTCGTCGGCGCAGCGCTCCACCGGGTGCCCCAGCAGACCGGCCAGCAAGCGCACCAGGCGCGTATCACTGGCGCCGCCGCCCAGCACGGTGGACGCCGAAACCGGCAGGCCCCCGGCGGCCAGCCGGGCGGTGTGGCGCGCATGCAGCGCCGCCACTGCATCGACCACGGCCCGCGCCATGTCACCGCGCGTGTGGTGGCTCTTGAGGCCCACGAAGCCTGCGGTGACGCCGCCGCCGCCGTTCACGAAGGGCAAGAAGCGCAGGCCCCCGGCCCCCAGCGGCACCGACATCGCCAGATCGACCACTGCGCGCGCGTCGGGCAGGCCCAGCACACCGGCCAGCCAGGCGATGTTGGCCATCGACGAAGGGCTGTTTTCCATGTACAGGCGCCGGTCGTGCGGGCCGAAATTGACGGTGGAGGCCACGTCCGGCCCGGGCGACAGCACCGGGCCGATGACGGCGTTCACGCACCAGGTTCCCAGCACGGAGACCGCACGGCCCCGCTCCTCGGCCCGCACCGCCGTCATCGCGGCCAGGAGGTCGATGGCGCCCATGGCCACCGGAATACCGGCCGGCAGGCCGTAGGCGGACGCTGCTGCCGGCTGCACCGTGCCGATGACCTCGCCACTGCGCACCAGCGGCCCAAAGGCCTGGGGCGCCAGGCCGGCAATGCCCGACGCGGCAAAGGCCAACGGCGACCAGGTTCCCGTGGCCACCGACAGCAGGCCTGCGGTGCTGGCATCGCTGGCATCGGTGGCGATCTCGCCGCTGAGCAGAAAGCCCACGTAGTCCTTGGCAAACATCAGCCGCTGCAGGGCGCCACTACGCACCGTATCGCGGCCCAGCAGTTCGGCGGCAATCACGGTCGGCTGGCCCGGCCAGGGCTGGCAGCCCACCTCGGCCAGGAGCTCAGGCCCGCGGCTGGCGGCAAGCGACTGGGCCCGCGCCGCGGCGCGCTGGTCGGTCGAGGCCACGGCACGGCCGCCGGCCAGTTCATGGCGTGCATCCAGCGCGTACAGGCCGGCGCCATGCCCAGTGCAGCCGAGGGCGCGGACATCGTCCACCCGGCTGCCCAGCTGGTGCGCCACATCGCGCAGCACGCTGGACAGGGCCGAGCGGATCATGGGCGCCCCCACTTCGCAGCCACCGCCGGGCAGGCGGTCGTGCTGCAGGGGCATGCGGGACAGGGCGACGGTGCGGCCGCTCGCGGCCTCCAGGGCCAGGGCTTTGAGGCTGCTCGACCCGAGGTCGATACCAATGAGTAGTTGGGTCTTCATGTCATAACAGCTTCCGTCGAACCAGCGGGCTTATCCAGTAGTGTTTCCCCTAACTATCTGGAGATTCGATCCACGCTTACATTCTACCTGTCATAACAACTGTCGTGACACCAAGCACCCCATCGCAGCCCTGGAGAAAGCAGCATCCCATGCTGCACCGTTCAACAAGAGGAGACAAAAAATGAGGCGTAATTTCCTGAAGTCCGCAGCCGCCGCCGGTATCGGCCTGGCCGGCACCAGCGCATTCGCGCAGCAGCCTGCAGCGACCCCCGCAGCAGCGGGCGGTCTGCGCGGCAATCCCAGCGACGTCTACGTGATGAACGTGATGGTCTCGGGCGTGGAGTACTGGTTCCCGGTCTACGAAATGATGAAGCAGCTGGGCCGCACCCTGGGCGTGCGCACCCGCTACACCGGCACGCCGGAGTACGACGTGAACAAGCAGCTGGCGTCGTTCGAGCAGGAGCTGGCACGCAAGCCCGCCGGCATCCTGCTGCACCCCATGAACCCCGATCCGTTCATCGAGCCCATCAACCGCGCCGCGGCCATGGGCATCCCGGTGGTCACCTTCGCGGCCGACTCGCCCAACTCCAAGCGCACCTCCTTCATCACCTCGGACAACGAGCGCGAAGGCGCGCAGGCGGCCGACGCCATCGCCGCGTCGATGAATGGCAAGGGCGAGTTCGCCGTGCTGGAGAACCCCGGCCAGGACAACCACGACCGCCGCATCGCCGCCTTCATCAACCGCATGAAGACCAAGCACCCCGGCATGAAGCTGGTGGGCCGCGCCGCCAGCAACCAGGACCCCAACAAAGCCTACCAAGCCGTGCAGAGCTTGGCGCAGGCCAACCCCAACCTGGGCGCCCTGTTCATGCCCGAGGCCAATTCGGCCCTGGGTGCCGCCCAGGCCAAAGTCGAGAGCAAGAAGAACATCAAGGTGATGTGCTGCGACGTGAACGCAAAGATCCTGGACATGATCAAGTCCGGCGACGTGTTCGGCGCCATCAACCCCAACCAGGGTATGCAGGGCTACATGGGCATGATGATGCTGTTCCTGGCCAAGAACCCCGGCCTCATCGACCCGATGAACGATGCCAAGCGCAACGGCACCAATCCCATGTCTGTGCCCTTCCTGGACAACGGCCTGGCCGTGGTCAGCAAGGCCAACGCCGACGACTTCTACTGGGACAAGTACCTCGCGCGCCGCGGCACCAAGGGCATCAGCGAGTGAGCACCACCACCATGGATGCCCCCCTGCTCGTGCTGCGCGGCATCTGCAAGCGCTTCGGCGCTTCGCATGCGCTCTCGGGCGTGGACTTCTCGCTGCAGGCGGGCGAGATCCACGCCCTGTGCGGCGAGAACGGCGCGGGCAAGTCCACGCTGATGAACATCATCGATGGCATCCACCAGCCGGACGCGGGCGAGATCGCGCTCGACGGCCGCGTGGTCACCATCGATGGGCCGGCCCAGGCCATGCGCCTGGGCATCGGCCTGGTGCACCAGGAAATCGCCCTGTGCGCCGACGCCACCGTGGCCGAGAACATCTACATGCCCGAGATCAATGCAGGTCGGCAGGCATGGATGGACTACGCCAGCCTCAACGAGCGCGCAACCCGGGTGCTGCAGCGGCTGGGCCAGGACATCGACCCTGCGGCCTGCGTGGGCGACCTGCCCATCTCCAGCCAGCAGTTGATCGAGATCGCCAAGGCGCTCACGCTCGACTGCAAGGTGCTGATCCTCGATGAGCCGACCGCCGCGCTCACCGACAACGAGTCTGCCGCCCTCTTTCGCGTGCTGCACGACCTCAAGGACCAGGGCATCGGCATCATCTACATCAGCCACCGCATGGCCGAGATCTTTGCCCACTGCACGCGCGTGACCGTGCTGCGCGACGGGCGCAACGTGCATTCGGGCCCGCTGTCGGAGCTCGACGCCGACGGCCTGGTGCGCCGCATGGTCGGGCGCGACCTGGGCAACTACTACCCGCCCAAGCAGCAGGACGCCGGTGCCACAGCCCCCGTGCTGGAGGTGCAGGACCTGGCCGATGGCGAGCGCGTGCACGGCGTCTCGTTCACCGTACAGCGCGGCGAGGTGCTGGGCATCGCCGGGCTCATGGGCGCCGGGCGCAGCGAGATGGCACAGACCCTGTGCGGCCTGCGCCCCGCCACCGGCGGCAGCGTGCGCCTGAGCGGCAAGCCACTGGCCATCCGCAAGTACAGCGACGCGCTGCGCGCCGGTATCGCCTATTTGAGCGAGGACCGCAAGGCCGCGGGCGTCTACCTGGACCTGCCGATCGCGCAGAACATCGCGTCGATGGCGCTGGCACGCGTGAGCTCACGCTTCGGTCTGCTGCAACGCGCCAGCGAACACCGGCTGGCGCAGGAGCTGGGCACGCGCCTGAAGCTCAAGTCCGATGGCGTGCAGATCGAGGTGGCCAGCCTCTCCGGCGGCAACCAGCAGAAAGTGGCCATCGCCAAGCTGCTGGCCACCAACCCGGCCGTGCTGCTGATGGACGAGCCCACGCGCGGCGTGGACGTGGGGGCCAAGTCGGAGATCCACCACATCCTGCGCGACCTGGCCTGCCAGGGCGTGGGCGTGGTGGTCATCTCCTCGGAGCTGCCCGAGATCATCGGCCTGTGCGACCGGGCCCTGGTCATCCGCGACGGCCGCGTCGCGGGCGAAGTGCAAGGCAAGGACATGACGGAAGAGGCCCTGCTGCGGCTGGCCTCGGGACTGGAACGACAACACGAGGAAATGGCATGAATCACCCCGCACAACTGGATGCCGGCAGCGTGGCCGGCCTGCAGCCCCTGCGCGAGACCCGGCAACCAGGAGGGCCCGGAAAGCCGGGCGGAAGCAAGCTCACCAGCATGCGCGAAATGGGCCTCCTGGTCATCATCGCGGTGCTGTGCGTGGGCATGAGCTTCGCCTCGCCCTACTTCCTGACCTGGGACAACATCCGCGCCATGCTGCTCTCGTTCTCCATCGAGGGCATCGTGGTCGTGGGCATGACCATTTTGCTCATCGTGGGTGGCATCGACCTGTCGGTGGGCTCCGTCGTCTGCTTTGCCATGGTGGTCACGGGCAAGCTGTTCCTCATGGGCCTGGACCCGTGGTCGGCCGGGCTCATTGCGATCGCGGCCAGTGCCCTCATCGGCGCCATGATCGGCGGCTGCGTGGTGCGCATCGGGCTGAACCACTTCATCGCCTCGCTGGCCTTCATGGTCATCGTGCGCGGCCTGTGCCTGGCGCTCACGCAGGGCACGCCGCAGTCGCTGTTTTCGCTGCCGGCCTCGTTCAAGTTCATCGGCCAGGGCAACCTGTTCGGCATTCCGGCGGTGATCCTGATCTTCCTCTTCATCGTGGTGGTCAGCGACTTCGTGCTGCGCCGCGCCAGCCTGCTGCGCCGCGTGTTCTACACCGGCAGCAACGAGAAGGCGGCGCTGTACTCGGGCATCCGCACGGGCCACGTGAAGTTCTGGGTCACGGTGCTGTGCGCGGCCTCGGCGGGCCTGGCCGGCGTGATCTACACCGCGCGCTTCGGTGCCGCCACGCCGACCTTCGGGGTGGGCATGGAGCTCAACGTGATCGCGGCCGCCGTGATCGGCGGCGCCAGCCTCAAGGGCGGCTCGGGCACGGTGCTGGGCGCCGTGCTGGGCCTGGCCCTGCTCTCGGTGGTGACCAGCTCGCTGATCCTGCTGGATGTCTCGCCCTACTGGCAGGACGTGATCAAGGGCCTGATCCTGCTGGCCGCCGTGACCATCGACCACCTCATGAACACCCGAAAGACCAAGCGATGAATGCTGTGATGATGAACGCCGCGATGAAGACCACCACCCTGGGGCCCTCGGGCATCCAGTGCTCGGCCATTGGCCTGGGCACCTGGGCCATGGGCGGCTGGATGTGGGGCGGGCAGGACAGCGCTGCCGCCACGCAAGCCATACACGCCTCGCTCGACGCCGGGGTGACGCTGATCGACACCGCGCCGGCCTACGGCCTAGGTGCCTCCGAGCGCCTCGTGGGCGCCGCGCTCAAGGGCCGCCGCCACGAAGCCGTGATCGCCACCAAGTGCGGCCTGGTCTGGCACACGCAGCAGGGCACGCACTTCTTCGACGAAGACGGCCACCCGGTCTACCGCCACCTGGGCCGCGCGTCGATCTTCCACGAGGTCGAGGAGAGCTTGAAGCGCCTGCAGACCGACTACATCGACCTGTACATCACCCACTGGCAGGACAGCACCACGCCTGTGGAAGAGACCATGGACGCGCTGCTCAGCCTCAAGAAGCAAGGCAAGATCCGCGCGATCGGCGTGAGCAATGTGGACGCCCCGACGCTGGCCGAGTACCTGCGCCATGGCCCCGTGGACGCCGCGCAGGAGCGCTACAGCCTGATCGACCGCGAGATCGAGCAGACCCTGTTGCCCCTGTGCGGCCGCAACAACGTGGCCATCCTGGGCTATTCTTCGCTGGCGCTGGGCCTGCTGGCCGGCCCCATCGACCCGGCGCGCCAGTTCACGGGCGACGACCAGCGCGCCACCAACCCGCGTTTCAGCGCGGCCAACCGCACCCGGCTCCAAGCCTTCTTCGATGAGCTGGAGCCCCTGCGCCGGCAGTTCGGCTGCTCCTTCGGGCAGTTGATGATCGCCTGGACGCTGGCCAGCGGCAGCGTCTCGGTGGCGCTGTGCGGTGCGCGCACGCGGGCGCAGGCCACCGAGAACGCGACCGCCGGCGCCCTGGATCTGCCCGAGGAAGCCGTGCAGCGCATCGACGATGCCGCCAGCGCCCACCTGAAGGCCCTGGCCTGACCCCTCTGCATATTCCCCAACACCCCAACCCAAGGATTTTTTCGTATGTCGAAAGACAAGACCGCGCGCCTGAACCGTTTGCTGACCCACGGGCGCTGCCTGGACATCGCGCTGGACCACGGCGTGTGCAACGAACCGAGCTTCCTCAATGGCCTGGAGGACATGCCCGGCGTGATGGACAAGCTCGTCGCCGCCGCGCCCGATGCCATCCAGCTCAACTACGGCCAGGCCGATCTGCTGCAGGACCGCCCGGGCCGCAACAAGCCCGCGCTGGTGATGCGCCTGGACATGGGCAACCCCTACAACGCCACGGCCCACCGCGTGATGTGGGCCGTGCTGCAGAACGAGCACGACCCGGTGCTGCCCGCCGTGCAGCGCGACGCGGCCTGCGTGGTGGTCAACCTGTTCATGCTGCCCAATGAGCCCGACCTGTTCCGCCAATGCGTGCAGAACATCGCGCGCGTGCGCGCCGACTGCGACCGCTACGGCATGCCGCTGATGATCGAGCCGCTGGTGATGCGCCCGCACAGCGACCAGGGCGGCTACATGGTCGATGGCGACGCCGAGAAGATCGTCACCCTGGTGCGCCTGGCGCGCGAGATGGGCGCCGACATCGTGAAGGCCGACCCCACCACCAACCCCGCCGACTTCCACCGCGTGGTGCAGGCCGCGCGCTGCCCTGTGCTGGTGCGCGGCGGCGGCCGCGAGGACCTGCAGCAGGTGTTCGCCCGCTCGCGCGTGCTGCTGGACCAGGGCGCCGTGGGCATGGTCTATGGCCGCAACGTGTACCAGCATGCGAAGCCCTCGGCGGTGGTCGATGCTCTGATGGCCATGATCCACCGCGGTGCGAGCGCTGCGGCTGCCTGGGACATCTACAGCACGGGGACGCACGCGTCCTGAGGCCACAAGCGCATTGCGCGCAGAAGACTGCGCACCGACGAGAGCAGAACAAGAAGAGAGGGCCCCAGGAGAAAGCCCGGCGGCCGGTGGCGAGGGAGCCACCGGTCTAGCGCACCTGTGCGCGCCTGCGGCGGGCGATCAAGAGGATCGAGGAAGAAGGTTCACACAGAACCACACAAACAGGAGACGACGATGAAAATCCGGTATTACCTGATGGCACTGCTGCTGCCGTTCGCCACCTTGCTCACGCATGCGGCGATCACGGGGGTCAGCCCCATGACCACCCTCACCACCATGGCGGCAGCGGTCACGCGGGCCGGCGAGGTTCCTCTCCCGCTGCAAGGGCCAGGCCTGGGCAATCTCACCTACACCTCGGCCGAGCTGTTCAAGCCGGTCTCCATGATCACCCGGGCCTCGGGCGACGTGCCGGCCACCTACCCCGGCCGCAAGGACTACGGGCTGAACGTGGGCATCATGCTCAACGGCTATTTCCTGACCTCCTTCGCGCCCGACAGCGGCCTGGGCCCGGGGGGCTTTCTGCTCTACGACGTGTCCAACCCGCGCGCCATTGTGCTCGTCAAGAAGATCTACGAGCCCGAAGGGCGCACCAAGGAGTTCCGCGAGGCACACGCCTTCGGCACGGCCAAGATCGGTGGCCACCAGTACGTGGTGGTGCCCAGCATCAAGGGCATCGAGTTCTGGGACTTCACCGACATCAACAACATCCAGCAAGTCAAGAAGCTCTCCCTGCCGACGGTGAACGGCGGCGACTACACCAACGTGGCCTGGCAGCTGTGGTGGCAGGCACCCTATGTGTACGTGGCCTCGGCCAACGACGGCGTGTACATCGTGGACGCCAGCGACCCGGCCAATGCCGTCATCGCCAACCGCGGCGCGGGCAAGCCCAACCCGGTGCCCACGGGCGAGCTCGGCGGCTTTCGCGTCGGACCCATCTTCACCATGGGCAACCACATGGTGCTGACCTCGATGGACAACACCGACGGTTTTGCCAGCCTCGACATCTCCGACCCGCTCAACCCCAAGGTGCTGGACACCGTGGGCTCCAACCCCAACTACTACGCCACCTGCTTCGATGGCCGCAGCCTGCATGCCTCGGCCCGTGGTGGCGGCGCCAGGATGTACAGCTACGACCTGCTGGACCGCACGCGGTTCATGGCGGAGGACAACCGCCTGGTCATCGACGAGCAGCTTTACTGCGGCACGCAGGACCACTACGTATTCCAGGGCGCGCAGTTCAAGGTGCACAAGGTGGACGTGAGCAACCCGCTCAACCATGTCGAGGTGGGCCAGGGCAGCCTGTTTGCCACCAACGCCCCCGAATACTCGCACGCCGATCACGGCCAGGTCGCGCCGATGGGCAACCTGCTGTTCATCGGCAACGACCACGGTTCGGGCAGCGGTTTCATCGTGCACCAGACAGCACCCGACACCACGCCGCCCGCCGTCAAGCAGACCTCGCCCGCCCACGGCGCGAAACAGCAGGCACTGACCTCGCGCATCGGTGTGGGCCTGACGGACAGCATCCGGCCCGAGAGCGTGAATTCCGCCACCTTCATCGTGCGCCCGGTCAACGGCAACACCTTGCAGGGCACCTACAGTGTGCAGTTGGGCATCATCAACTTCCATCCTGCCCAGCCACTCTCAGCGGGCACCAGCTACGAGATCCTGCTGCCCGCTGGAGGCGTGAAGGACTACGCAGGCAATGGCATCGCCACCCAATACCGTGCGGTGTTCCACACCGGCAACGCCACCGATATCAGCCTGATGAACCACTGGCCACTGACCCGCAGTCTGGTCGATGAAATCGGCGCCAACAACGGCACAGCCTCGGCCGCCGACCGCTTCGAAAGCATCGGACTGAACTTCGCGCAGCGCAACGCCGGTGTCGTTCTCAAGAACGACAGCGTGGCCACAGCCCTGGGGGGCACGGCGTCTGTAGCCTTCTACATGAAAACCACACAGAACGGATCGGCCAACCCCTGGACGGCTCCTGGCATCTTCGGGCGCGACCAGGCAGGGGGTGCAGACGATGTGTTCTGGGGCTGGATCGACAACAACGGCCGTCTGAATCTGTCGGTAGGAAACGTGGCGACCAACAACCCCGGTACACGCTCCGGGGCGCCGATCAACGATGGCAACTGGCACCACGTGGTGATGACGCGCGACGCGGCCTCGGGCGTGCAGACGATGTACATCGACGGCGTGAAGACCACGTCCACCGGCCTCACCGGCACCAAGGGCTTGAACAACAAGTTTGCGCTGCTGGGCCAGCTCCAGGGCACCAGCGACTTCTTCCGGGGCACCCTGGCCGACCTGCGTGTGTATGGCCGTGTGCTCAGCGATGCCGATGTCACGCAACTGCAGTCACAGGCTCTCATCGGCGATGCCGGGGTGAGCAACGGGACACAGTTCGTGAACGGGCAACTCACCTTCGACCCAAGCCGGCTGGGCGGGGGCAGCGGCGCCACCTACCGCTGGAACTTCGGCAACGGCACACAGACGGATTTCCTGAGCCAACCCCGAGTCACCTACAGCTACAACCGCCCGGGCCATTACACCGTCACGCTGACGGTGCGCGACGCGGGTGGCCAGGAGACCTATTACACGTTCACCGTGACGGTGGTGTTCCCGACAACTGCCGTGGCACCCACACACTCCAGCAACATCGTGGGAGATGCTAACACCGTCTACAGCGTCAACCCGGACAGCGGCACGGTAGCCGCCATCGATGCCCAGGCACTCACCAAGCGCTGGGAGCAGCGGGTGGGCGACGAGCCAAAGACCCTGGCCCGCGCGCCCGACGGGCGCATCTGGGTGACAGTGCAGGGCGAAGACAAGCTGGTGGCGTTGAATCCGTCCGATGGCACCGTCGCCGCCACCGTGGCACTGCCCTACGGCAGCGGCCCGTACGGCGTGGCCTTCACCCCCAACGGAACCACCGGCCTGCTGACGCTGGAGAGCAAGTCCACGCTGATGGCATTCGACCCCACCACTGGCAACACCACCGGCACGCTGGTTCTCGACGGCGATGTGCGCGGGATTGCGGTGGCAGCAGACTCGCAGACGGCCTACGTCACCCGCTTCAAATCGAAGATGACGGGCGGCCAGCTGCACAAGGTGGGACTCAATGGACTGCAACTGCTGTCCACGATTGCCCTGCCGGTGGACACCACCACCGTGGACACCGAAAACAGCGCGCGTGGAGTGGCCAACTACCTGAGCCAGGTGGTGATCTCGCCCGATGGATCGCGTGCGGTGCTGCCCGGCAAGAAGGACAACGTCGTGCGTGGCCGGTTCCGCGACGGTAAGGATCTGCTGCACGATCAGACGGTGCGCTCCATCCTCTCGCAGGTGGATCTGGCGCAGGCCACGCACCTGCTGCCCGAGCAGATCGACTTCGACGACCGGGCCCCGGCACGCGCCGCCCTCTTCTCCCCTGCGGGCGACTATTTGTTCGTGGCGCAGATGGAGGGCAACAACATCGCCATCGTCGATGCCTACACCCGCGCCGTGCGTGGCGAGATCAATGCCAGCAGCGCGCCGCATGGCCTGTACCTGGACGCCACGCGCAAGCGCCTGTTCGTGAACAACTTCCTCGCACGCTCGGTCACCGTGCACGACGTGGCCGACGTGCTGGCCTCGCGCAGCGCTGCAGCGGTGTTCCTGCAGAACATCACCACCGTGGCGCAGGAGCCCCTGGCGGCAGCCGCGCTGCGCGGCAAGCTGGTGTTCTACAACGCGGCGGACCGGCGCATGAGCAAGGACAACTACATGTCCTGTGCCAGCTGCCATGCCGACGGCGGCGACGACGGTATGGTCTGGGACTTCACCCAGCGAGGCGAGGGCCTGCGCCGCACCATCAGCCTGCAAGGCAGGCGCGGCACCGGCCACGGCAAGCTGCACTGGAGCGCCAACTTTGACGAGGTGCAGGACTTCGAGAACGACATGCGCAGCGCTTTCGGTGGCACGGGTTTCTTGAGCGATGCCGACTTTGCCGCCACGGCCGATCCGCTAGGCGCCCCCAAGGCCGGACGCAACGCGCAGCTCGACGATCTCGCAGCCTACCTGGCCTCGCTCAACAAGTACCTGCGCAGCCCGGCGCGTGCGGCCGATGGCAGCCTGACATTGGAGGCCGCACGCGGTCAGACCCTGTTCGCCAGCGCCAACTGCGCCAGCTGCCATGCGGGCGGCACCTTCCAGGATGGCCTCCGGCACGATGTGGGCAGCATCCAGCCCTCGTCGGGCAAGGGCGGCAACCAGCCGCTGGCTGGCATCGGTTTCGACACACCCACCCTGCTGGGTAGCTGGGCGGCCAAGTCCTACCTGCACAACGGACAGAAGGCCAGCGTGCTGGATCTGATCACCGATGGCCACGGTAACGCCGCAGGTTTGCCAGCCGCGGACCGGCAGGCGCTGGCGGCTTATGTGCGCTCGCTAGACACCGCTGCCGACTACACCACGCGCCTGCGCTCCAACCACAGCAATCTGTGCGTCAACATCCGAGGGGCATCGGCCAATGTCGGCGCAGTGGCCATCCAATGGCCCTGCGGCACGGCCAGCAATGAAACCTTCACCGTGCGCAGCGTGGCAGGCAGCTATGTACAACTGGTCGCACGCCACAGCAACCTCTGCCTGGCACAGGACAGCATGGCGGCAAGTGGCGCCGGTGTGGTGCAGCTGGCCTGCACGGTGGGCAACACGGCGCAGTGGACGTTGTCCGGATCGACGCTGCGCAACCGCGCATCGGGCGCCTGTCTCGATGTGCCCAACAACTCGACTGCACAGGACATCCCCCTGCTCACTTGGACCTGCAACGCGGGCAACAACCAGAACTGGCTCCAGTTGCCCTGACCGTTATACCCAGACTCTGGGGACTCTACGAGCAAAAAAAGCCGGGGCCCTCAGGCCCCGGCCTCATGTGATGGGCTGTCGCCAGACCATTCACGGAAAAGTGCAGCCTTTGTTACTGCAGGATGGTCACACCGGTCTTGGCTTGCAACGCCTCAAACGTTACTCCTGGTGCCAACTCCACCAGCTTGAGACCTTGTGGCGTCACGTCCAGCACGGCCAGGTCGGTGATGATGCGGTCCACCACACCCACGCCCGTGAGCGGCAACGTGCAGGCGGGCAGGATCTTCAGGTCTTCGGTGCCGTCTTTCTTCTTGGCCACGTGTTCCATGAGCACGATCACGCGCTTGACGCCCGCCACCAGGTCCATGGCGCCGCCCATGCCCTTGACCATCTTGCCGGGGATCATCCAGTTGGCCAGGTCGCCTTTTTCGCTGACCTGCATGGCACCCAGGATGGACAGGTTGATCTTGCCGCCACGGATCATGGCAAACGACTGGTCGCTGCCGAAGATGGACGAGCCCTTGATGGTGGTCACCGTCTGCTTGCCGGCGTTGATGAGGTCTGGGTCCACCTTGTCTTCGGTCGGGAAGGGGCCGATGCCCAGCATGCCGTTCTCGGACTGCAGCCACACTTCCTTGTCACCGGTGAAATTGGCCACCAGCGTGGGAATGCCGATGCCCAGGTTCACATAGAAACCGTCCTCGAGTTCTTGCGCCGCACGGGCGGCCATCTGGTCTTGGGTCCACGGCATGGTCAGGCTCCTGCTTTCTCGGTGATCGTGCGCTTTTCGATGCGCTTTTCGGGGTTGGCATTGAGCACGATGCGGTGCACATAGATGCCGGGCAGATGGATGTCGTCGGGGGCCAGCTCGCCCACTTCCACGATCTTTTCCACCTCGACGATGCAGACCTTGCCTGCGGTGGCGGCGGCGGGGTTGAAGTTGCGCGCCGTCAGGTTGAAGCGCAGGTTGCCCGACTTGTCGGCCACGTCCGCCTTGACCAGCGAGACCTCAGGCACCAAGGAACGCTCCATCACGTAGGTTTCGCCGTCAAATTCGCGCAGCTCCTTGCCCTCGGCCACGATGGTGCCCACGCCGGTCTTGGTGAAGAAGGCCGGGATTCCCGCGCCGCCAGCGCGCAGCTTTTCGGCCAGCGTGCCCTGGGGGGTGAATTCCAGCTCCAGCTCGCCCGCGAGGTACTGGCGCTCAAACTCCTTGTTCTCGCCCACGTACGACGAGATCATCTTCTTGATCTGGCGGGTTTCGAGCAGCTTGCCCAGGCCGAAGCCGTCCACGCCCGCGTTGTTGGAGATCACAGTGAGGTTCTTCGCACCCGAATCGCGCAACGCGTCGATCAGGGCCTCGGGAATGCCACACAGCCCGAAACCGCCCACGGCCATGAGCTGGCCGTCTGCAACCACGCCCTTCAGGGCTTCGGCTGCGGAGGGGAATATCTTGTTCACCACGATCTCCTTATGAATTGGGATGCGCTACGATACTACGTATCTAAATAAGTAGTTTCTCGTAAAGACTTGCACTATGGACGTTGATTACCGACTGGCTTTCGACATGGCCCCCGTGGGGCTGGTGCTGTCACGCAACCGCACCATGGTCGACTGCAACCGCCATGTCTGCGAGATGTTCGGCGCCTCGCGCGAGGTGCTCATCGGCCAGTCGTTCCAGGTACTGTACCCAAGCGCCGACGAGTACGAACGCTTGGGAGCGCACATGGAGCCCATCCTGAACGCCAAAGGCCACTATGCGGACAACCGCATCATGAAGCGTGCCAACGGCGAAGTGTTCTGGTGCCATGTGTCAGGCCGCGCGCTCAACCGCGAAAACCCACACGCCTCGGGCATCTGGAGCTTTGAAGACCTGAGTTCGCAGCGCGCCGTGAAGGCCGAGCTCACGGGACGCGAACGCGAGGTGGCGGCGCGCCTGCTGGAAGGCCTGACCTCCAAGGAGATCGGCCGGGCGCTGGAGATCAGCCACCGCACAGTGGAGATCTACCGCGCGCGCCTTATGCGCAAGTACAACGCCTCCACCGCCGCTGACCTGGTGCACAAGCTACTGGCAGGGGGATAGGCTCCCCTTGAGTCACTTCGCACCGTCAGCCTTTCTTGGGCCCGTCGATCACCTCGGCCGCCGTGCGGAAGGCCTCCACGGCTGCAGGCAGGCCGCAGTAGATGCTGGCGTGCAGCAGCACTTCCTGAATCTCTGCCGACGTGACTCCGTTGTTGAGCGCGCCGCGCACATGGCCCTTGAGCTCGTGCTGCTTGCCCAGTGCCGTGAGAAAAGCCACGGTGATCAGGCTGCGCGTCTTCATGTCCAGCCCCGGCCGCTGCCACACATCGCCCCAGGCGTTGCGGGTGATGAACTCCTGGATCGGCTGGGTGAACTCCGTGGCATTGCCAAAGGCATTGGCCACAAAGTCTTCGCCCATGACCTGCTTGCGCGTGGCCAGACCTTTGTCGAAATCCTTGGTGGAGGGGGTGGGTGGTTGCGTCATGCGGCTCTCTGGTTCGGTTCTTTGGGGCCCACCATCGTAGCGGCCCCGTCCACGCACAAAGAAAAACGCCCCCTGCAACGTCCATCAGGATCTGCAGGAGGCATCGGCACAACGCTCAGGCCTTGGCGGCCGCCAAGTCAAACCGGTCCAGGTTCATCACCTTGGTCCAGGCGCGGACGAAGTCCTGCACAAACACCGCCTGCGCATCGCTGCTGGCATAGACCTCGGCCAGCGCGCGCAGCACGGAGTTGGAGCCAAACACCAGATCGGCCACCGTGCCGGTCCATTTTTTGGCGCCTGTGCTGCGGTCCACACCTTCCAGCACACCTGCCGAGGTGGCGGACTTCTGCCACTGGGTGCGCATGTCGAGCAGGTTCACGAAGAAATCGTTGCTCAAGGTGCCGGGGCGCTGCGTAAAGACACCATGGGCCGTCTGCCCTACATTGGCACCCAGCACGCGCAGGCCACCCACCAGCACCGTCATTTCCGGCGCGGTCAGGGTCAGCTGGTTGGCGCGGTCTACCAGCAACTCGGCCACAGCGCCTTCCAGGCCGGGGCGCACGTAGTTGCGGAAACCATCGGCCACAGGCTCCATGACCTCGAACGACGGCACATCGGTCTGCTCCTGCGAGGCATCGGTGCGGCCGGGGGTGAAAGGCACGGTCACATCCTGCCCGGCATGCTTCGCTGCGGCCTCGACGGCGGCGCCACCGGCCAGCACGATAAGGTCGGCCAGCGATATCTTCTTGCCGCCGGTCTGCGCGGCATTGAAGTCGCGCTGGATGGCTTCGAGCTGGCCTAGCACCTTGGCCAGTTGCGCAGGCTGGTTCACAGCCCAGTCCTTCTGCGGCGCCAGACGGATGCGTGCGCCATTGGCACCGCCGCGCTTGTCGCCGCCCCGGAAGGTGGAGGCCGAGGCCCACGCCGTGGACACCAACTCCGAAATGGACAGGCCCGATGCCAGCAACTTGGCCTTGAGCGCAGCAATGTCCTGTGCATCGACCAGTGCGTGGTCCACGGCCGGGACCGGGTCTTGCCACACCAGCACCTCGGCAGGCACTTCGGCGCCCAGGTAACGCGCACGCGGCCCCATGTCACGGTGCGTGAGCTTGAACCAGGCGCGCGCAAACGCATCGGCAAACTGCTCGGGGTGCGCCAGAAAGCGGCGCGAAATCTTTTCGTAGGCCGGGTCAAAGCGCAGCGACAGGTCGGTGGTGAGCATGGTGGGCACCAGTTTTTTCGACGGATCGTGCGCGTGCGGGATCGTCGCCGCAGCTCCCTTGGCCGTCCACTGGTGGGCGCCCGCCGGGCTCTTGGTCAGCTCCCATTCGTAGCCAAACAGGTTTTCGAAGAAGTTGTTGCTCCACTGCGTGGGCGTGGTGGTCCAGGTGACTTCCAGGCCACTGGTGATGGTGTCGCCACCCTTGCCAGAGCCATGGCTGCTTTTCCAGCCCAGGCCCTGCTCCTCGATGCCCGCGCCTTCGGGCTCCTTTCCCACCAGGGCCGCATCACCCGCACCGTGGGTCTTGCCAAAGGTGTGGCCGCCAGCAATCAATGCCACGGTCTCTTCGTCGTCCATGGCCATGCGTGCAAAGGTGTCGCGGATGTCACGGGCGGCGGCGACGGGATCGGGGTTGCCATTGGGGCCTTCGGGGTTCACATAGATCAGGCCCATCTGCACGGCGGCCAGCGGGTTGGCCAGATCGCGTTCGCCGCTGTAGCGCTTGTCGCCAGCCAGCCAGGTGCTTTCAGCCCCCCAGTACACGTTTTCATCGGGCTCCCACACATCGGGGCGGCCACCAGCAAAGCCAAAGGTCTTGAAGCCCATGGATTCCAGCGCCACGTTGCCCGCCAGAATCATCAGATCGGCCCACGAAATCTTGCGGCCGTATTTCTGCTTGACGGGCCAGAGCAGGCGGCGCGCCTTGTCCAGATTGGCGTTGTCGGGCCAGCTGTTGAGCGGTGCAAAACGCTGCTGCCCTGCCCCGGCGCCACCACGCCCGTCTGCCAGGCGATAGGTGCCCGCACTGTGCCAGGCCATGCGCACAAACAGCGGACCGTAGTGGCCAAAGTCTGCGGGCCACCAGTCCTGCGAGTCGGTCATCAGGGCGCGCAGGTCGGCCTTGAGCGCTGCAAGATCGAGGCTCTTGAATTCCTCGGCGTAATTGAAGCCGTCTCCCATCGGGTCGGTCAGCGGCGAGTTCTGGTTCAGGGGGCGGAGATTGAGCTGGTTGGGCCACCAGTCGGCATTGCGGGGGCCCGTGGGCACGGCCTTGGTGTGGTCAAAGGGGCACTTGGCTTCGGTGGTCATGGGGCATCTCCTGTAAGAACGTGAATGAACGCATCAACAGGGCAGATGGTAGGAAGCAATCGATGACAGGTAAATTGAATCGATTGAATCCCATTAATAGCCAATTTCAATAGAACATTGCAACATCATTGATTTCCCTGAACCCCAGGTTGGCTGAAGCTGTGTTGCCAGCTTCAACGCAAGCGCGCCAGCGGCAGTCCGGGTGCACCCATGCCAGCCCGCAAGATGCGCCCATGGGTGGAGTCCGTGACATACACCGTGGTACGCCCTGCCCCGCCAAAGGCGAGATTGGTGGTGGAACTACCCGGCGCGGCGCGCAGCACCTGCACCGGCTCCGCCCGGTGGTTGAGCACCCACACATAACCCAGGCCGGGGTTGGCCACCAGCAGGCGGCCTTCGGTATCCACGGCCAAGCCGTCCGGGCCACTGGGGCCATATGAGGTAAAGAACTGGCTGACCTTGGCCACGCTGCCATCGGGCAGCAGGGGCACACGCCACACGCAGTTGCCACGCGTCACGGCCAGGTAGAGCACTCGCCCGTCGGGCGACAGAGCCACGCCGTTGGGGCTGGGAACGTTGTGCAGCAGCAAGTCCAGTTGGCCGTTGGGGCGCAGACGGTACAGGCGACCACTCGGATCGTGCAGGCCGCTCTGCCCTTGGTCGGTGAAATACAGGTTGCCTTCCGCGTCGAAGATCAGGTCGTTCACGCCCTTGAAGCGCTCGCTGTTGCGGCGCTGAAGGTACGGGGTGACAGCACCCGTGGCCACGTCCAGCTGCATCAGGCCGTTCTTGTAATCGGTGATGAGCAGCGCGCCAGGCTTTAAAAACTTCAGGCCGTTGGGCTCACCGTCGTACTCGGCCACGAGCGTCCATTCGCCTTGGGGGTTGATGCGGAAAACGCGACCCCAGGGGATGTCGCTGACGTACAGGTTGCCAGCCTCATCGAACACCGGGCCTTCGAGGAACGAATCGGTGATGGTGCCGCCCCGGTTGGCATCGGCCCAATCGCTGCGTTCACGGCGGCGAAAGTGCTCAGGCATGGTGGTGAAGACGTCGAGGTCCCGGACCTCAGGGGCTTGCAGCAAAAACATGGCGAGAGCTTTCAGGTTCGTTCAGTCAGAGTCGCTCAGGCAGCGGGAGCGGCATCGAAACCATACAGCCGCGCCGGGTTGTCGACCAAGATGCGGTCCATGGCCGCGTTGCTGCCAGCCCAGGCCTGGAGCAGGTCCACCAGATCGGCGTCGTTCACGGTGCCAGGCGTCTCGGTGGTGTGCGGCCAGTCACTGCCCCACACCAGTCGCTCGGGCGCTGCCTGCACCAGGGCCTGGCCCAGCGGCAGCGTGTCGGCGTAGCTGGGGCCATGCACGGTCGATCGCATGTAGGCGCCCGAGAGCTTGACCCAGGTGTTGCCCCCATCCAGCAGGCCGCGCACCACGCCATAGGCCTGTGCAACGGGGCCTTGGGCCGGATCAATGCGGCCCAGGTGGTCGATGACCACAGGCATAGGCAAGGTGCGCAACTGGGGTGCGAGTTGGATAAGTTGCTCAGGGTGCACAAAAATCTGGATATGCCAGCCCGCGCAGGCCGGATGCTCGGCCACCTTGCGCGCCAGGGTGGCCAGCATGGCGGGTGTGGTGGTGCCCCACGATTGCGGCGAGACAAAGTTGACCCGCAGCCCGCGCACGCGGCGTACGGCCAGATGGGCCAGTTCATCCGCGCTCACATCCTCACCCACCACGGCCACGCCGCGCGCAGCGTCGCCCAGCTGGTCCAGCGCATCCAGCGTGCAGGCGTTGTCGGTGCCGTAGGTGGATGGCGTGACCACCACCGTGCGCGTGGTGCCCAGGCGCACCTGCAGCTGCCGATACGCGGCCACGGGCGCCACCGGCGGCGTGCGCGGCCAGTGGCTTGATGGCGCAAAGCGCGGGTCAAAGATGTGCATGTGGCTGTCGCACGCGCCGGGCGGCAACTGGCGCTGCGGGCGGTTCAGGCCCACCGAGTGGGGCACCGGATTCATTGCTTCTCAATACCCACTTTGACCGCCACCGACTCCCACAGCTGGGCATCTGCCTTCAGCTTGTCCGCAAAGGCAGTTCCACTGAGCACGCTGGGCACGGCGCCGAGGTCTGTAGCAAAGGTCTGAAGATCGGCACTGGCCATGGCTTTGGTGATTTCCTGGCGCAGCTTGTCCAGTACCGCCTCTGGCGTGCCCTTGGGAACCCACAGGCCGGTGAAATTGACCACCTTGTAGCCCGGCGCACCCGCTTGGGCAAACGTGGGCACATCGGGCACGGCCTTGAGCCGCTGCTCGCCGCTCACAGCCAGCAGGCGCACTTTGCCGCCACGCACCTGCCCCATCACTCCTGGGGTCGATGCAATCTGGAAGTCGATGGTCCCGCCCAGCAACGCCAAGGTGGCTTCCCCAGCGCCTTTGAAGGGCACGTGGGTGGCCTTGAGGCCGCTGGCACCCTGCAATGCTTCTGTGGCGAAGTGAGGCATGGTGCCCGCTCCACCGGTGCCGTAGTTGAGCTTGCCCGGGTTGGCTTGGGAATATGCCACCAGGTCGCCCAGCGTTTTGAACGGGGAGTTGGCGGCTACCACCACGGTGGTGGGGGCGAAGTTGAAACCGGCCACAGGCACCAGGTCGTTTGCGTAGTCCCAAGGCAGCTTCTTGAACACCTGGGACAGGATGGAGTACGTGGTGTCATTAGCCAAGAGCGTGTAGCCATCACCTGGCGAACGCGCCACCTGGTTGGCACCGATGGTGCCTGTGCCACCCGCCTTGTTTTCGACAAAGAAGCTCTGGCCGGTTTGCTCTGTGAGCTTTTGGGCAATGCGCCGGGTCACCTGGTCTACCGCGCCGCCTGGCGGATATGGCACCACGATCTTGACGGCTTTGTCCGGGTAGCCGGTTTGTGCCATGGCATGGGCCATGGCGAAGGTCAGCGCCAGGGCTGCGCTCAGTGAGGTGTGAATGCGTTGCATGAGAGTCTCCTTGTATGTAGCTCAATCTGCTTTGAGGTCGAGCGCTTTGGCCATCTGGCTATAAGTGGTCACCTCGCGGGCCACGCGGCTGGCAAAGGCATTGCCGCAGACCGACTCAGCGTCCAGCCCCAGGCCGCGCAGCTTGTCGGTGGCAGATTCGCTCTTGGCAAAGTCGGCCGCCGTGCGCTCCAGCGCCTGGGCAATGGGCTCGGGCAGGCCTGCGGGGGCCAGCACGCCGTACCACACGTCGGCAGCGTATTTGCCACCGCCTGCCTCGGCAAACGTCGGCACGTCGGGCACTAGGGTTGAGCGCTTAGGTGCGCCCACGGCCAGCGCACGCAGCTTGCCGCTCTGGATCTGCGGCAGCACCGAGCCCAAGGTGGCAAACGAGCTGTCGAGTTGGCCGCCCATCAGGTCCGTCACCACGGGTGCAGCGCCCTTGTAGGGCACATGGTTGAGCTGCAGACCCTGGGCACGGGCAAACATCTCGGTAGCGAAATGGCCTGAGCTCCCCACCCCGGCCGTGCCTGCGGTCACGCGGCCGGGCTCGGCGCGCGCCTTGGTTTGGTATTCAGCCAGAGTCTTCACCGGCAGGCTGGGGGCCACCACCAGCACCGTGGGGCTACTAGCCACCGTGCACAGGGGGCGGAAGGACTTCACCGCATCAAACTTGATACGGCCCTGGTACAGCCCTGGAATCATGGTGTGGTTGGTGGCGCCAAACAGCAGCGTGTAGCCATCGGCCGGTGCGCTGGCCACTGCCTGCGCGGCAATGATGGTGCCCGCGCCCGGCTTGTTGTCGATGATGAACGGCTGGCCCAGCGCCTTGCTGGCGTGATCGGCAAACGCGCGCGCCACCACATCGGTGGGGCCGCCTGCGGCAAAGCCCACCACCAGCTTCACGGGCTTGGTCGGGTAGGTCGCTGCGCCCGTTTGCGCCTGGGCGGTGCCAGATGCTACCAAAACAATAGCTACTAGCGCTTGACTGATAGGCGCCAAAGGCATTTTTTGCTCCAACATGGCGAAGACTCCCTCAATCCATGCGGATGCCAGCAGTGCGAATCACCTCGGCCCACTTAGTGGTTTCGGCTTTCAAGAAGGCGCTGAACTCCTGCGCGCTGGAACCCACGCCCTGCACACCCAGTTCGGCAAAGCGCTTCTTCATCTCGGGGCTGGCCACGATGGCACGGGTTTCGGCCTCCAGCCGCTCCAGCACAGGGCGCGGTGTGCCTGCGGGGGCGAACAAGCCGTTCCACTCGCTGACCTGAAAACCGGGCACGCCCGACTCGGCCACGGTGGGCACAGATTCCCATCCCTCGGCGCGGCGGGGCGACGAGATGGCCAGCGCCCGCAGCTTGCCGCTTTTGACGAATGGGCCGCTGGCCGTGGTGGCACTGAACATCACATCCACCTGCCCGCCGATCAGGTCGGTGAGCGCGGGCGCCCCGCCCCGGTACGGGATATGGGTGATGGCCACTTTTTGTCCCTGCTTGAACAGCTCGCCCGCCAGATGCTGCGCGCCGCCGTTGCCAGCCGATGCGTAGGTCAAGTGGCCTGGCCGCGCCTTGGCGGCCTTGGCCACATCGGCCACCGACTGGAAGGGCGAGTTGGCGGGCACCACCATGAGCAGTGGCACCTGCAGCACCAGCGAGATGGGCGCAAAGTCTTTGGTCGCATCAAACGGCAGCTTGGGGAACAGGCTGGGGTTGACGGTGAAAGCCGTGGCATCGAGCAGCAGCGTGTAGCCATCGGCCGGGGCCTTGGCCACAGCCGTGGCACCAATCGTGCCGCTGCCGCCAGGGCGGTTGTCCACCACCACCTGCTGGCCCAGGCGCTGGCCCAGTTGCGTGGCCAGCAGGCGTGCGGTGTTGTCGGCATTGCCTCCGGCCGGGTACGGCACTACGAGCTTGAGCGGCTTGTCCGGCCAGGCTCCTTGGGCCTGCGCAGGCGCTGCGCCTAGCGTGCCTGCAGCGCCGGTTACTACCAAAACCATAGCTACCAGCGCTTTATTTACGAGCGCTATCGGCCTATTTTTCTTGAAGTTTTGTTGCATGTTTCTTGTCTCCAGGGGGCCGGTGCCGCACAACGCTTCAGCGTGCGCGGCACCGGCCCCTTTGTTGTTGTGGATGGGAACCTGCGATCAGGCAGCCACGGCGCTGCGGGCCAGCACGGCCAGCAGATTCTTCGCGGCGCCCACGCCCATGTTCACGTAGGCGTCGCTCGTCACACCGCCGATGTGGGGGCTGAGGACGAAGTTCTTCTCGCCCTGGAAGGGGTGGCCTGCCGTCATGGGCTCCACCGCAAAGCTGTCGAGCCCCGCAGCCATGACCTGACCCGAGCGCACGGCTGCCAGCAACGCGGCCTCGTCGATCAGGCCACCGCGTGCGGTGTTCACCACAATCACGCCGCGCTTGCATTGCGCCAGCGTGGTGGCGTTGAGCATGCCCCGGTTGTCGTCGGTCAGCGGGCAGTGCAGCGAAATCGCATCCGATTCGCGCCAGATCGTTTCCAGATCCACCGCCTGCACGTACGCGGGCAGGTTCTTGGCAAACGGATCGAAGCCGATCACACGCATGCCCAGGGCGTCGGCCATCTTGGCAAAGCGCAGGCCAATCGCGCCCAGGCCCACCAGGCCCACGGTGCGGCCACCCAGTTCCAGGCTCTTGTGCGTGGCTTTGTCCCAATGGCCAGCGTGCATGCGCGCATCGAGTTGCACCACCGATTTGGCGCAGGCCATCAGCAGAGCCAGCGCCTGCTCGGCCACGGCGGCGGCGTTGGCGCCCACGGCGGCCACCACTTCAATGCCACGGGCTTTGGCGGCGACCTTGTCGATGGTGTCGGTGCCACTGCCGTGCTTGGAGATGACCTTGAGCGCGGGGGCTGCGTCCATCACCGCAGCGCCGACCTTGCCGTAGCGCACGATCATGGCCACAGGGTTGTGCGTGCGGCACAAGGCCACCAGGTCCTCTTCCGTCGGCGCCTTGCCTGCATAGACGATTGCGTAGCCCGTGAGCAGGTCGAGGGCTTGTTGCGCCAGGTCGGCGCCAGTGACGATGATGGTGGGCTGGCTCACAGGGTTTCTCCTTCTTTCAGCACGCCAGCGGCGCGCAGGGCGGCGGGCAGCCATTTCGCGGCGGTGTCGCCCCGGGCAATGGCTTCGATGCGGGCGGCTTCGTCGGCCACCTTCTTGTCTGCCAGGGCCATCATGGCGGGGGCCTTCTCGCGCTCGATGACGACCACGCCATCGGCGTCGCCCACCACCAGGTCACCGGGGTTCACGGTGGCGCCACCGGCGCTGATGGGGTGGTTGATGCGGCCGGGCACAAATTTGGTAGGGCCTGCGGGGTTGAAGCCCGCGCTGAACACGGG
>NZ_JBWKZU010000061.1:0-25614 GCF_059424825.1 Acidovorax sp. GW101-11A03
GGTGGGGCCGAGTGCAGCAATGGCCCGTGTGGCTGTTCGGCTGTCCACCCCCTGCTGGCTGCGCCTGCGGCGGGGCGGTTGTGGGGTGGCATGGGCGTCGGAGCGCCCATGCTTCGTGATCTGACTCGCCGCAGTTGTCCGAGCGGAGCGCCGCAGGCGCGCAGCGAGTTCTGCGGCGCACCCCGCAACCGCACCGACGCAGGTTTGCCCCGTAGCGAAGCGCAGGGGTCGCAGACTGGGGGTCGCCTTTCTTTTGGGTACTTTTCTTTGGCGAAGCAAAGAACAAGTACCTCGGCCGCCGGGCCGAGACCCGGCCTCCGCCCTCAACACAAGCATGCTTTTCAAACCAGCACGCCCCAGCTTCGACAAGCTCAGACCGAACGGACAGGAGGCCTAAAACTACAAAAAAAATAGCTACCAGCGCTTATCCAACAAGCGTTAGCAGCCAATTTCATCCAAAAAATCAATCCCCCACCTCCAACCTCCGCCCATACTGCACCAGACTCGTCTGCTTCAACGCCTTCATCATCACCTTCGCCGCCGGCGACAACAGCCGGTCCGACCGCGTGATGATCCCGAACGCATCCATATGGCACGGCATCGCCAGCGGCAACACCGTCACGATCCCATGCGCCGCGTAGTACCGCGCCACATCCTCCGCCACCACCGCAATCATGTCGCTCTGCTGCAGCATGCGCGTGATGAACAGCAGGGCCGATGTCTCCACCGTGTGCAGCGGCGGCGCCAGCCCGTCCTGCTGGAACATCAGGTCAAACCGGTGGCGCAGCACGCTGCCAGCAGGCGGCACGATCCAGTTGGCCGACACCACATCGCGCAGCGTCAGCCCCGTCATGCTCGACAGCGGGTGGCCCGGGCGCGTCATGGCGCAGACCAGCTCCTCCGTCAGCGACTCATAACGCAGGTTCTCCTTGTCGTGCTCCTCGTACAGGCGGCCCACCACGATGTCGAGCTTGCCCTGCTCCAGCCGCTCCAGCAGCACCGGGCTGGTTTCTATGTCGAGCGAAATGCGCAGGCTGGGGTGCTCCTGCTTGACCAGCGCCACGGCCGCGGGCAGCAGGCTCAGCCCGGGTGAGGTGATGGCGCCGATGCCCACCTGTCCGTAGTGCCCGCGCTTGAGCGCACCGATCTCGTCGTGCGCCTGGTTCAGGTTGGCCAGGGCCATGCGCGCGTGGCGAATCATGGTCTCGCCGTACCAGGTGGGGCGCATGCCGCGCGGCAGGCGGTCAAACAGCGACACCTCCAGCACGTCCTCCAGATCCTTGAGCAGCTTGGAGGCGGCGGGCTGGGTCATGCTGAGCACCTGGGCGGCGCGGTGGATGTTGCCCTCTTCGGCCAGGGCCACCAGCAGCAGAAGCTGGCGCGTCTTGAGGCGGGCGCGGATGAACCAGTGGTTGTAGGTGCTCATGGATGGAAGGAAGGGGGAAAGGACGGAAAAAGGGAGGGGTTTTCCAGAATGCAAAGAACGATATGTATTTTGTCTAAAAAACGATTGGATTGATATCTAAACCTTCCATAGACTTCGCCGCAACTGCAACAAAGGCCTCTCTCCATGAAGCTCGGCGACCTCCAGCTCAGCCCCCGGCACCTGATCAACGGCCGGTGGGAAATCGGCACCACCACCGGCATTAGCACCAATCCGTCGGATACCCGCGAGGTGGTGGCCGAATACGCCCGCGCCGACCGCAACCAGACCGAGCTGGCCGTGCGCGCTGCGGCCGACGCCCTGCCCACCTGGAGCCAGAGCACACCCCAACGCCGCGCCGATGTACTGGACATGATTGGCAGCGAGCTGCTGGCCCGCAAGGATGAGCTGGGCGCGCTGCTGGCCCGCGAGGAAGGCAAGACGCTGCCCGAAGGCATCGCCGAGGTGGCGCGCAGCGGGCAGATCTTCAAGTTTTTTGCAGGCGAGGCGCTGCGCATCCAGGGCGAGCTGCTGGCCTCGGTGCGCCAGGGCGTGCAGGTGGACGTGACCCGTGAGCCCGTGGGCGTGGTGGGCATCATTGCGCCGTGGAACTTCCCGTTCGCCATCCCGGCCTGGAAGATCGCCCCGGCCCTGGCCTACGGCAACACCGTGGTGTTCAAGCCCGCCGAGCTGGTGCCCGCCTGTGGCTGGGCGCTGGCCGAAATCATCAGCCGCAGCGGCCTGCCCGCCGGTGCCTTCAACCTCGTCATGGGCAGTGGCCGCGAGGTGGGCCAGACGCTGGTGGACCACCCGCTGGTCAACGCGCTGAGCTTTACCGGGTCAGTCGCCACGGGCGACCGCATCCTGCGCGCGGCCTCAGCACGGCGCGCCAAGGTGCAGCTGGAGATGGGCGGCAAGAACCCGCTCATCGTGCTGGCCGACGCCGACCTGGACCAGGCGGTGGACTGCGCGCTGCAGGGCTCGTATTTCTCCACCGGCCAGCGCTGCACGGCATCGAGCCGTCTCATCGTCGAGGCCGAGGTGCACGACGCCTTTGTGGCGCGCCTGCGCAACCGGCTGGTCAGCCTGAAGGTGGGCCATGCGCTGGAGCGCGGCACCGAGATGGGCCCGGTGGTGGACGACAACCAGCTGGCGCAGAACCTGGGCTACATCGACATTGCGCGCAATGAGGGGGCGGAGCATGTCTGGGGTGGCGAGCGCCTGGAGCGCCCCACCCCAGGCCATTACATGAGCCCCGCCCTCTTCCTGGCCCGCCCCGAACACCGCGTGGCGCGCGAGGAAATCTTTGGCCCCGTGGCCTGCGTGCTGCGGGCTGACGACTACGAGCACGCACTGGCCTTGGCCAACGACACGCCCTTTGGCCTGTGTGCGGGCATCTGCACCACGTCGCTCAAGCGCGCCATGCACTTCAAGCGCCACGCTGCCGTGGGCATGACCATGGTGAACCTGCCCACGGCGGGCGTGGACTTCCATGTGCCGTTTGGCGGCCGCAAGGAATCGAGCTACGGCGCCCGCGAGCAGGGGCGCTACGCCGCCGAGTTCTACACCACGGTCAAGACGGGCTACATGCTGGCTTGAGCCCTGCCCTTTTCGAGCGTTCCTTCTTTCCATCCCGCAACCATCGTCAACCAACCATTACAGACAGGAGACAAGATGATGAAAATGAACCGCCGCACCGTTGCTGCCGCCTTGGCCAGCGTGCCCGTGGCCGCCTTGCTGCCCGGCGCCGCCTGGGCGCAAAAGCCCCTCGTGCTGGGCTTCAGCCAGGTGGGGGCCGAGAGCGAATGGCGCACCGCCAACACCGAGTCCATCAAGTCGGCCGCCAAGGAGGCGGGCATCGAGTTGAAGTTCTCGGACGCGCAGCAGAAGCAGGAGAACCAGATCAAGGCCATCCGCTCGTTCATCGCGCAGAAGGTGGACGTGATTGCGTTCTCGCCCGTGGTGGAGTCGGGCTGGGAACCCGTGCTGCGCGAGGCCAAGGCCGCCAAGATCCCCGTGGTGCTGACCGACCGCGCAGTGAACACCAAGGACACGTCGCTGTACGTGACCTTCATGGGCTCGGACTTTGTGGAAGAAGGCCGCAAGGCCGGTCGCTGGCTGGTGGAGAAGATGAAGGACCAGAAGGGCGAGGTCAACATCGTCGAGCTGCAAGGAACTGTGGGCTCGGCCCCTGCCATCGACCGCAAGAAGGGCTTTGAAGAAGTCATCAAGGCCGACCCCAAGTTCAAGATCATCCGCAGCCAGACCGGCGACTTCACCCGCGCCAAGGGCAAGGAAGTGATGGAGGCCTTCCTGAAGGCCGAGGGCAAGAAGATCAATGTGCTGTACGCGCACAACGACGACATGGCGATTGGCGCCATCCAGGCCATCGAAGAGGCCGGCATGAAGCCCGCCAAGGACATCGTGATCATCTCCATCGACGCAGTGAAGGGCGCCTTCGAAGCCATGATCGCCGGCAAGCTCAACGTGAGCGTGGAGTGCAGCCCCCTGCTCGGCCCGCAGCTGATGAGCGCCGTGAAGGACATCAAGGCTGGCAAGGCCGTGCCCAAGCGCATCGTGACCGAAGAAGGCATCTTCCCGATGGAAGTGGCGGCGAAGGAAATGCCTAACCGCAAGTACTAACCCCCTGAGGCGCTGCGCGCCTTCCCCCTTTCTCTCGCATCGCTGCGCGATGCGGGAAGGGGGAAGCCACCGGCGCCCGCAAGTGAAACGCAGCCTTCGCTGCATGGCGGCCCTTGGGCGGTGGCCCTGGCCTGGGGCCGCGCCAGTTGCGGCGGCCTGTAGCGGACTTCAGGCATCTATCAAAAAACAAATTCACACCAGGAGACAGACTCAAATGAAGCGTGCAATTTTCAAGGCCGTGTTGGCCACCGTGGCACTGGCGGCCATCGGCGCCACGTCCGTGGCATCGGCCCAGGACAAGGGCACCATCGGCATCTCGATGCCCACCAAGTCCTCGGCGCGCTGGATTGCCGATGGCGACAACATGGTCAAGGTGCTCAAAGACCGTGGCTACAAAACCGACCTGCAGTACGCCGAAGACGACATCCCCAACCAGCTCGCGCAGATCGAGAACATGATCACCAAGGGCGCCAAGGTGCTGGTGATCGCGTCGATTGACGGCACCACGCTGTCCAAGGCGCTGCAAAACGCGGCCGACAAGGGCGTGAAGGTCATCGCCTATGACCGCCTCATCAAGGGCTCGAAGAACGTGGACTACTACGCCACGTTCGACAACTTCCAAGTGGGCGTGCTGCAGGCCACGTCCATCGTGGACAAGCTAGGCCTCAAACAAGGCAAGGGCCCGTTCAACATTGAACTGTTCGGCGGCTCACCCGACGACAACAACGCCTTTTTCTTCTACGACGGCGCCATGAGCGTGCTGCAACCGTACATCGACAGCGGCAAGCTGGTGGTACGCAGCAAGCAGACAGGCATGAACAAGGTGGGCACGCTGCGCTGGGACGGCTCGGTGGCCCAGGCGCGCATGGACAACCTGCTGTCGGCCTACTACGGCAAGGACAAGGTGCATGCGGTGCTCTCGCCCTATGACGGCATCTCCATCGGCATCCTGTCCTCCCTCAAGGGCGTGGGCTACTGCACCGCCCAGCAGCCCTGCCCCGTGGTCAGCGGCCAAGACGCTGAGGTGCCTTCCATCAAATCCATTCTGAAGGGCGAACAGTCTTCCACCGTGTTCAAGGACACCCGCGAGCTGGCCAAGGTGGCCGCCAACATGGTGGACGCCGTACTGACAGGCAAGCAGCCCGAGATCAACGACACCAAGACCTACAACAACGGCGTGAAGGTGGTGCCCTCGTACCTGCTCAAGCCAGTGGCGGTGGATTCCTCCAACTGGAACGCGGTGCTGGTGGGCAGCGGGTACTACAAGGAATCGCAAATCAAGTAAGCGCGAGCGGCTTCTGCATGTAGACCCGCCGCCTGCAAATGCTGCTGGGGCAGCGCAGGCGGCGTGCAACCGGGATGGGCCCCAAGGCCCCGCCAACAGACTGAGAGACCATGCTTCTTGAAATGCGGAACATCCGCAAAACCTTCCCCGGCGTGGTGGCGCTGAACCAGGTCAACCTGCAGGTGCAGGCCGGGGAGATCCATGCCATCGTCGGCGAAAACGGGGCGGGCAAATCCACGCTGATGAAGGTGCTGTCGGGTGTGTACCCCCATGGCAGCTACAGCGGCCAGATCCTTTTCGACGGGCAGGAGCGCGAGTTTGCGGGCATCCGCGACAGCGAGCACCTGGGCATCATCATCATTCACCAGGAGCTGGCGCTGGTGCCGCTGCTGTCGATTGCCGAGAACATCTTCCTGGGCAACGAAACCGCGCGGCACGGCGTCATCGACTGGATGGCCGCACACAGCCGCGCCCAGGCGCTGCTGCACAAGGTGGGCCTGCGCGAGTCGCCCGACACACCGGTGGGCCAGTTGGGTGTGGGAAAGCAGCAGCTGGTGGAAATTGCCAAGGCGCTGTCGCGCAAGGTGCGCCTGCTGATCCTGGACGAGCCCACCGCCAGCCTCAACGAGAACGACAGCCAAGCCCTGCTGGACCTACTGCTGGAGCTGAAAGCCCAGGGCATTACCTGCATCCTGATCTCGCACAAGCTCAACGAAATCTCGCGTGTGGCCGATGCCATCACCGTGCTGCGCGATGGCAGCACCGTGCAGATGCTGGACTGCCGCGAGGGCCCGGTGAGCGAAGACCGCGTGATCCAGGCCATGGTGGGCCGCGAGATGAGCGACCGCTATCCCCAGCGCCAGCCGCAAGTGGGCGACATTGCTTTTGAGGTGCGCAACTGGCGCGCCCACCACCCGCAGCGCAGCGACCGCGAGCACCTCAAGGGCATCGACCTGAATGTGCGGCGCGGCGAGATTGTGGGCATTGCGGGCCTGATGGGCGCAGGCCGCACCGAGCTGGCCATGAGCATCTTCGGCCGCTCGTGGGGCCAGCGCATCAGCGGCGAAGTGCGGCTGCACGGCCAGCCCATCGACGTGAGCACGGTGGAAAAGGCCGTGCGCCACGGCCTGGCCTATGTGACCGAAGACCGCAAGGGCAATGGCCTGGTGCTGAACGAAGACATCCAGTTCAACACCTCGCTGGCCAACCTGCCGGGCGTGTCGTTCGCCAGCGTGATCGACAGCGGTCAGGAACACCGCGTGGCACAGGACTACCGCGAGAAGCTGCGCATCCGCTGCTCGGGCGTGGGCCAGAAGACGCTGAACCTCTCGGGCGGCAACCAGCAAAAAGTGGTGCTGAGCAAATGGCTGTTCACCAGCCCCGAAGTGCTCATCCTCGACGAGCCCACGCGCGGCATCGACGTGGGCGCCAAGTACGAGATCTACACCCTCATCGCCCAGCTGGCGGCGGAGGGCAAATGCGTGATCGTGATCTCCTCCGAAATGCCCGAGCTGCTGGGCATCACAGACCGCATCTATGTGATGAACGAAGGCCGCTTTGTGGCCGAGATGCCCACCGCCGAAGCATCCCAAGAACGAATCATGCGAGCCATCGTGAAAGCCAGTTGATATGAGCCAGACCACCCATCCCCCCGCCAGCACGCTGGCAGACGGAAACCCGACAACAACGGCGCGGCACGACAAATCGCTGCTGCAGCACCTGCAGCACAACCTGCGCGAATACGGCATGTTGATCACGCTGGTGGCCATCATGGGCTTCTTCCAGTACATGACCGAGGGCACGCTGATGCAGCCCTTGAACCTGACCAACCTGGTGCTGCAGAACAGCTACATCGTCATCATGGCGCTGGGCATGCTGCTGGTCATCGTGGCCGGGCACATCGACCTGTCGGTGGGCTCGGTGTGTGGCTTCATCGGCGCGCTGGCAGCGGTGCTGATGGTTGAGTACAACTGGCACTTTGTGCCCGCCACGCTGGTGTGCCTGCTGTGCGGCGGGCTCATCGGCGCCATTCAAGGTGGGTTTGTGGCCTTCTCGCGCATCCCCTCGTTCATCGTCACGTTGGCGGGCATGCTGGTGTTCAAGGGCCTGGCGCTGGCGCTTCTGGCGGGTCAGTCGGTGGGGCCGTTCCCCTCGGCATTCCAGATGCTCAGCTCGGGTTTTATCCCCGACCTGTTCAGCGTGGAAGGGCTGCGCATGACCTCGCTGCTGTTGGGTGCGGCCGTGGCTGCGGCCCTGGCCGTGGGCGGACTGCGCCAGCGCGCCAACCGGCTGCGCCACGGCGTGCAGACAGAGCCTGCGGGTCTGTTCATCGCCCGCACCATCGTTTTTGGCGGGCTGCTGGTGTACTTCAGCTACCTCCTGGCCTCATACAAGGGCCTGCCCAACGTACTCATCGTGATGGCGCTGCTGATCGTGCTGTTCGACTTTGTTACCAGCCGCACGACCATCGGCCGCCGCATCTACGCCATGGGCGGCAACGAGAAGGCGGCCAAGCTCTCGGGCATCAAGACCGAGCGGCTTACGCTCTACGCCTTCATCAACATGGGCGTACTGGCCGCCCTGGCCGGGCTGGTGTTTGCGGCGCGGCTCAACACCGCCACGCCCAAGGCGGGGCTGGGCTTTGAGCTGGACGTGATTGCAGCCTGCTTCATCGGCGGCGCATCGGCCTCGGGCGGCGTGGGCAAGGTGATGGGTGCGGTCATCGGCGCCTTTGTGATGGGCGTGATGAACAACGGCATGTCCATCCTGGGCATCGGCATTGACTACCAGCAGGTCATCAAGGGCGTGGTGCTGCTGGCCGCCGTGCTTGTGGACGTTTACAACAAGAACAAAGCGTGATGACACCTATGGACGCGTCCACCGCTCACGCCCCAGCCGCAGCTCCGGTGCTGCAGCTTTCGGGAATCCACAAGCAGTTTGCGGGCATCCCCGTGCTGCGCGACGTGCAGCTCAACCTCTACCCCGGCGAGATCCATGCGCTGATGGGGCAGAACGGTGCGGGCAAGTCCACACTGATCAAGGTGCTGACAGGCGTGTTGGAGGCCAGCGGCGGGCAGATGCAGCTGGGCGGAGAAGCGGTGTGGCCGGACTCGCCGCTGGCTGCGCAGCGCCTGGGCATCAGCACCGTGTACCAGGAGGTCAACCTCTGCCCCAACCTCTCGGTGGCCGAGAACATCTTTGCGGGCCGCTACCCGCGCTGCGGCATTGCGCAGGGCTTTCGCATCGACTGGGCCACGCTGCACCAGCGCGCCCGCGATCTGGTGGCGCGCATCGGCCTACAGATCGACGTGACGCGCCTGCTGTCGGACTACCCCGTGGCCGTGCAGCAGCTGGTGGCGATTGCCCGGGCGCTCAGCATCGAATCGCGCGTGCTGATCCTGGATGAGCCCACCTCCAGCCTGGACGACGACGAAGTGCAAAAGCTCTTCGAGGTGCTGCGGCGCCTGCGCAGCGAGGGGCTGTCCATCGTCTTTGTGACGCATTTCCTGAACCAGGTGTATGCCGTGTCCGACCGCATCACCGTGCTGCGCAACGGCAGCTGGGTCGGCGAGTGGCTGGCCAAAGACCTAGGGTCACAAGCGCTGATCGCCGCCATGCTGGGCCGCGACCTGGCCGCGACGTCGGAGCAACCCGCACCAGCGCCCACCGTGGACAGCCGTCAAGCCACGCTGCTGCAAACCGAGGGCCTGGGGCAAGACACGCAGCTGCAGCCGCTGGATCTGCAGATCCGCGCGGGCGAGGTGGTGGGCCTGGCCGGGCTGCTGGGCTCGGGCCGCACCGAGCTGGCGCGCCTGCTCTTTGGCCTGGAGCAGCCCGACCGGGGCGCGCTGCGCATTGACGGGCAGGTGGTGAAGTTTGCCAACCCCATGGATGCGATCCGCCATGGCCTGGCCCTGTGCCCCGAAGAGCGCAAGACCGACGGCATCGTGGCCGAGCTGTCGGTGCGCGAGAACATTGCGCTGGCGCTGCAGGCGCGCATGGGTGTGAGCAAGTTCCTTTCGCGCGCCGAGCAGACGGCGCTGGCCGAACGCTATGTGAAGCTGCTGGGTATCAAGACCGAGACGGTGGACAAGCCCATCGGCCTGCTGTCGGGTGGCAACCAGCAAAAGGCGATCCTCGCGCGCTGGATGGCCATCGAACCGCGCCTTTTGATACTGGACGAACCCACGCGCGGCATCGACGTGGCCGCCAAGCAGGAAATCATGGACCAGATCCTGCGCCTAGCCCAGGCGGGCATGGCCGTGTTGTTCATCTCTTCCGAAATGAGCGAGGTGGTGCGCGTGGCGCACCGCATCGTGGTGCTCCGCGATCGCCACAAGGTGGGTGAACTTCCAGCTGGAAGTAGCGAGGACGCCGTCTACGAACTCATCGCCGCAGAACAACATGCCTGAAAAACGCAATACCCCCTCCCCCATTGCCGCGCTGATGCACCACCGACTGGCCTGGCCCATCATCACGCTGCTGTTGTTGCTGGGTATCAACACGGCTTTCAACGCGAGCTTCTTGAACATCGAATGGCGCGACGGGCACCTGTACGGCAGCCTCATCGACATCCTGAACCGCGCCGCACCGTTGGTGCTGGTGTCCCTGGGCATGACGCTGGTGATCGCCACACGCGGCATCGATATCTCGGTGGGTGCGACAGTGGCCATTGCAGCGGCCGTGGCAGCGTGGCTGATCGGCGGCTCGGTGTCGGGCACCGAAAGCCGTTTTCCGCTGCCGGTCGCCATCCTCGGCGCCATCGGCGTGGCACTGCTGTGCGGGCTGTGGAACGGCGTACTGGTGGCCAAGGTGGGCATGCAGCCGATCATCGCCACGCTGATCCTCATGGTGGCGGGCCGGGGCATTGCCCAGCTCATCACCGACGGGCAGATCATCACCATCTACTACACGCCCTACTTCTTCATGGGCGGTGGGTACCTGGCAGGGCTGCCGTTCTCCGTGTTCGTAGTGGCCGCAGTCTTCGTGGTGCTGTACCTCGCCATCACGCGCACAGCGCTGGGCCTGTTTATCCAGGCAGTGGGCATCAACCCCACGGCGGCGCGGGTGGCGGGTGTGCAGGCGGGGCGGCTTGTCGTGGCGGCCTATGTGTTCTGCGGCGTCTGCGCGGGCATTGCGGGGCTGCTTATCAGCTCCAACGTGAAGAGTGCGGATGGCAACAACGCCGGGCAGCTGCTGGAGCTGGACGCCATCCTGGCCGTCACGCTGGGCGGCACAGCCCTCACGGGCGGCCGCTTCAGCCTGGTGGGCAGCGTGATTGGTGCGCTCATCATCCAGACGCTGACCTACGCCATCTACTCGCTGGGCGTGCCGCCCGAGATCAACCTGGTGGTGAAGGCCGTGGTGGTGTTCATCGTGATGCTGCTGCAGTCGCCCGAGTTCCGAGCGCAAGTCGGCGCGCTGGCACGCCGTCCTGGCGCGGGAGCCTTGCAATGAGCGCCGTACCCAAGACCGCAGGCTTCGGCACCGTGACCCACCCTGCCCCACAGGCCGCCGCCGCGCGCGCGCGGTTCAACCCCAAGTACCTGCCGCTGGCAGCCACCATCTCGCTGTTCGTGGCCATGGCCACGCTGGGCTCGGTGCTGTACACCGGGTTCTTCTCGGCCCAGGTTTTCCTCAACCTGCTGATCGACAACGCCTTCCTCATCATCGTGGCGGTGGGCATGACGTTCGTGATCCTGTCGGGCGGCATCGACCTCTCGGTGGGCTCGGTGGTGGCACTGACCACCATGGTGCTGGCCGCGCTGGTGGAACACCGGGGCTGGAACCCCATCGTCGCCATCCCGCTGGTGCTGCTGATGGGCACGGCATTTGGCGCGTTCATGGGTTTCCTCATCGAGCGCTTTCGGCTTCAGCCCTTCATCGTCACGCTGGCAGGCATGTTCCTGGCGCGGGGGCTGTGCTACCTGATCAGCATCGACTCCATCAGCATCACACACGAAGGCTATTCGGAGCTGGCCCAGTGGCGCCTGCCGCTGTGGGAAGGCGCATCCCTATCGCTGGGGGCGCTCATCGCCATCGCCGTGCTGCTGGTGGCCCTGTTTGTGGCGCACTGCACGCCGTTTGGCCGCAACGTGTATGCGGTGGGCGGCAGCGAGCACTCGGCCGTGCTCATGGGCCTGCCGGTGCGCCGCACGCTCATTGGCGTGTACACGCTGTCGGGCTTTTGCTCGGCGCTGGCGGGCGTGGTGTTCACGTTCTACATGCTGTCGGGCTATGGCCTGCATGCCGTGGGCATGGAGCTGGACGCGATTGCCGCCGTGGTCATTGGCGGCACGCTGCTCACCGGTGGCGTGGGCTATGTGGCGGGCACGCTGTTTGGCGTGCTCATGCTCGGGATCATCCAGACCCTGATTTCCTTCGACGGCACGCTCAGCTCCTGGTGGACACGCATCGTCGTCGGTGTGCTGCTGTTCGCTTTCTGTCTGCTGCAGCGGCTGCTTTCGCGCCGCTCGGGCAAGGCCCGTTGACTCTTCATTTCTCCTCTTTCTCTCGCACCCCACCATGACCACCCCCAAGCGCAAACTCCGCTCCGCCGAATGGTTCGGCACGGCCGACAAAAACGGCTTCATGTACCGCAGCTGGATGAAGAACCAGGGCATCCCCGACCACGCGTTTGACGGCCGCCCCGTGATCGGCATCTGCAACACCTGGTCCGAGCTGACCCCGTGCAACGCCCACTTTCGCAAGATTGCCGAGCATGTGAAACGCGGCATCTACGAGGCGGGTGGCTTCCCCGTCGAATTCCCGGTGTTCTCCAACGGCGAATCCAACCTGCGCCCCACGGCCATGCTGACGCGCAACCTGGCCAGCATGGACGTGGAAGAGGCCATTCGCGGCAACCCCATCGACGCGGTGGTGCTGCTGGTGGGTTGCGACAAGACCACGCCTGCGCTGCTGATGGGCGCGGCCAGCTGCGATGTGCCCGCCATCGTGGTCACGGGCGGGCCCATGCTCAACGGCAAGCTCGACGGCAAGGACATCGGCTCGGGCACGGCCGTGTGGCGCCTGCACGAGTCACTGAAGGCGGGCGAGATCAACGAACACCAGTTCTTCGCGGCCGAGGCCGGCATGTCACGCTCCGCCGGCACCTGCAACACCATGGGCACGGCCAGCACCATGGCCTGCATGGCCGAGTCGCTGGGCACATCGCTGCCGCACAATGCAGCCATCCCGGCCGTGGACTCGCGCCGCTATGTGCTGGCCCACATGTCCGGCAAGCGCATTGTGGAGATGGCGCACGAAGGGCTCACGCTCTCCAAGATCCTCACGCGCGAGGCATTCGAGAACGCGATCCGCACCAACGCGGCCATCGGCGGCTCGACCAATGCGGTCATTCACCTCAAGGCCATCGCAGGCCGCATTGGCGTGCAGCTGGACCTGGAGGACTGGACCCGCATCGGCCGGGGCACGCCCACCCTGGTGGACCTGCAGCCCTCGGGCCGCTTCCTGATGGAAGAGTTCTACTACGCGGGCGGCCTGCCCGCCGTGCTGCGCCGCCTGGGCGAGAACGGCCTGCTGCCCCACCCCAACGCCCTCACCGTCAACGGCAAGAGCCTGTGGGACAACGTGCGCGAAGCACCGCAGTACAACGACGAGGTCATCCGCCCCATCACCAACCCGCTGATTGCCGACGGTGGCATCTGCATCCTGCGCGGCAACCTGGCGCCGCGTGGCGCGGTGCTCAAGCCCTCGGCCGCATCGCCCGAACTGCTCAAGCACCGGGGCCGCGCCGTGGTGTTCGAGAACCTGGAGCACTACAAGGAGCGCATCGTCGATGAAAACCTGGACATCGACGCCAGCTGCGTGATGGTGCTCAAGAACTGCGGCCCCAAGGGCTACCCCGGCATGGCCGAGGTGGGCAACATGGGCCTGCCGCCCAAGCTGCTGCGGCAGGGCGTGAAGGACATGGTGCGCATCTCCGACGCGCGCATGAGCGGCACCGCCTACGGCACGGTGGTGCTGCACGTGGCGCCCGAGGCGGCTGCCGGTGGCCCGCTGGCTGCTGTGCGCGATGGCGACTTCATTGAGCTGGACTGCGAGAACGGCCGCCTGCATCTGGACATCAGCGACGAGGAACTGGCAGCACGCCTGGCCGCATTGGCTGGCAAGGACAACGGCGGACGCGGCGGCTACCAGCGGCTGTATGTGGACCACGTACTGCAGGCGGACGATGGTTGCGACTTTGACTTCCTGGTGGGTTGCCGAGGTGCAGAGGTCCCGCGTCACTCTCATTGAAGGACGCCCCCGAAGTCGCTTGGCGCCTTTGCCGCGTCAGCCACAGAAGAATGCTACATATTTAATAGCTATCAGCGCTTAATGGACAGGCGAAAGAGCCTCATTTCACTCAAATTCTTATCCGCACCCGCCATGCCAGCCACCCATTCCCTCCAGAACCCTCGCTACCGAGGCATCTTCCCCGTGGTGCCCACCACCTTCCACGAAGACGGCACGCTCGACCTCGACAGCCAGAAGCGCTGCCTCGACTTCATGATCGACGCTGGCGTGGACGGCGTCTGCATCCTGGCCAACTTCTCGGAGCAGTTCTCGCTATCGGACGCCGAGCGCGAAGTCCTCACCCGCACATCGCTGGAGCATGTGGCGGGCCGCGTGCCCGTCATCGTCACCACCACCCACTACGGCACCCGCGTGTGCGCCGAGCGCAGCCGCGCCGCGCAAGACATGGGCGCGGCCATGGTGATGGTCATGCCGCCGTATCACGGTGCCACCTTCCGCGTGCCCGAGGCGCAGATCTACGAGTTCTATGCCCGAGTGTCGGATGCGATCCGCATCCCGATCATGGTGCAGGACGCGCCCGCCAGCGGCACCGTGCTCTCGGCCCCCTTCCTGGCCCGCATGGCGCAGGAGATCGAGAACCTGGCCTACTTCAAGATCGAAGTGCCCGGCGCCGCCAGCAAGCTGCGCGAGCTGATCCGCCTGGGTGGCGACGCCATCGAAGGCCCGTGGGACGGCGAAGAAGCCATCACCCTGCTGGCCGACCTGGATGCGGGCGCCACCGGCGCGATGACCGGCGGCGCCTTCCCCGACGGCATTCGCCCCGTCATCGAAGCCCACCGCCAGGGCGACAGGGACCAGGCGTTTGCGCTCTACCAGCGCTGGTTGCCCCTCATCAACCACGAAAACCGCCAGGGCGGCATCCTCACGGCCAAGGCACTGATGAAGGAAGGCGGCGTGATCACCTGCGAGGCAGGCCGCCACCCCTTCCCGGCCATGCACCCTGAGGTGCGACGCGGCCTGATCGACATCGCACGGCGCCTGGACCCGCTGGTGCTGCGCTGGGCACGTTAAGCAGGACACCCATGGTGCCTGCACGTTTTCTGGTGCCCGCCGAGGCGGGCCTGATCGCCCTGGACTGGGGCACCAGCGCATTGCGCGCCTTCCGCATGGGCGCCCATGGCGAGGTGCTGGAGACGCGGCACCGCCCCTGGGGCATCATGAACCTGCCCCCCGCCACCGCGAGCGCGGCAGACGGCGAGCCCGGCGCCGCGTTTGAACGCGCACTGCAAGACACCTGCGGCGACTGGCTGGCCGCCGCACCCGGCCTGCCCCTGCTGGCCTGCGGCATGGTGGGCAGCGCCCAAGGCTGGCGCGAGGCCAAGTACCTGCCGACGCCCACCTCGCTCGATGCACTGGCGCGGGGCCTGACACTGGTGGAGCGGCGCGACGGCCCGCCGCTGCACATCGTGCCGGGCCTGTTGCAGCAGGGCGCGCTGCCCAACGTGATGCGCGGCGAAGAAACCCAGGTGCTGGGCGTGCTGGCGGGGCTTGCGCTGCCTGCAGATGCGCCCGTGCTCATCGGCCTGCCCGGCACCCACAGCAAATGGGTGCTGGCACGCCAAGGCCACATCGAACAGTTCCACACCTTCATGACCGGCGAGGTGTTTGCCGCACTGCGCGGCCACACGATTCTGGGCAAGACCATGCAGGCTGCAGCGGCCCCCGACGACGATGCCTTTGCGCGCGGGCTGGAGGTGGCGCGGGGCAGCGATGCCGCGCTGGGACTGCTCTCGCACATCTTCAGCACCCGCACGCTGGGGCTGACCGGCGCGCTGGCGCCTACCGCGCAAGCGGACTACCTCTCGGGCCTGCTGATCGGGCACGAGGTGGCGAGCCTGAGCCGCGCACAGGATCAAACCCCAACAACACCACGAACGCCGGTGCTGTGCGGCGAGCCCGACCTGTGCCGCCGCTACGCCGTCGCGCTGCAGACCCATGGCTTTGCCGCACCCGCCATCGCCACGCAGGCCACGGCCACCGGGCTGTGGCAGATCGCGCTGGCGGCAGGGCTGGTCGTTGCGCCAGCACCCTCCTCCTCACACCCCTTCACCGCCGGGAGTCTGGCTGCATGAACCCCATCGACAAAGCCCTGTTCCACATCCTGCAGCGCTGCGGGCTCATCGCCATCCTGCGCGGCGTGCAGCCGCACGAGGTGGTCGCCATCGGCCACGCGCTATACGACGCGGGGTTTCGCATCATCGAAGTGCCGCTGAACTCCCCCGAGCCGCTGGCCAGCATCCGCGCGCTGCGCGATGCGCTGCCCGCCGACTGCCTCGTGGGTGCAGGCACGGTGCTCTCCATCGATGCCGTGGCCGATGTGGCCGCAGCCGGTGGGCAGATCATCGTCATGCCCCACAGCGACCCCGATGTGATCCGCGCCGCACGCGCCGCCGGCATGGCCTGCGCGCCCGGCGTGGCCACGCTGACCGAGGCCTATGCCGCGCTGGCAGCGGGCGCCAACATGCTCAAGCTGTTCCCCGCCGAGGCGCTGCCGCCCCATGTGCTCAAGGCCTGGCGCGCCGTCATCACGCCGCCCATGGCGCTGGTGCCCGTGGGCGGCATCGTGCCCGAGAGCATTGCCCCCTATGCCGCCGCTGGCGCCAGCGGCTTTGGCCTGGGCTCGGCCCTGTACCGGCCCGGCGACCAGGCTCCCGAGGTGGCGCACAAGGCTGCAGCGTTTGCGCGGGCGTGGCAGGCGTCGTTTGGAACCGCGCCCGCCACCGCCTGAACCGCGCCCCTACTCGCTCCAGACAACCCAGCATTTCTGAACCGACTGCCCATCCCCCATGAAGATCACCCGACTCACCACGTTCATCGTCCCGCCGCGCTGGTGCTTCCTCAAAATCGAAACCGACGAAGGCATCACCGGCTGGGGCGAGCCCGTGCTGGAAGGCCGCGCGCACACCGTGGCCGCAGCGGTCGATGAACTGGCCGACTACCTCATTGGCAAAGACCCACGCCACATCGAAGACCACTGGACCGTGCTGTACCGGGGCGGCTTTTACCGGGGCGGCGGCGTGCACATGAGCGCACTGGCCGGCATCGACCAGGCCCTGTGGGACATCAAGGGCAAGGCGTTGGGCGTGCCCGTGTCCGAGCTACTGGGTGGCAATGTCCGCAGCCACATCAAGGTCTACAGCTGGATTGGCGGAGACCGCCCCAGCGAGACGGCCGCCGCTGCCCAGGCCGCCGTGGCGCGCGGCTTCACGGCCGTGAAGATGAACGGCACCGAAGAAATGCAGTACGTGGACAGCTACGACAAGGTGGAACGCTGCCTGCAGAACGTGGCCGCCGTGCGCGAGGCCGTGGGGCCGAACGTGGGGATTGGCGTGGACTTCCACGGCCGTGTGCACCGGCCCATGGCCAAGGTGCTGGTCAAGGAGCTGGAGCCCTACAAGCTCATGTTCATCGAAGAGCCTGTGCTCAGCGAACACGACGAGGCGCTCAAGGAAATCGCCCGCATCTCGTCCACCCCCATCGCCCTGGGCGAGCGCCTGTACTCGCGCTGGGACTTCAAGCGCGTGCTGCAAGGCGGCTACGCCGACATCATCCAGCCCGACCCCTCGCACGCAGGCGGCATCACCGAAACCCGCAAGATCGCCAGCATGGCCGAGGCCTACGACGTGGCCCTGGCCCTGCACTGCCCGCTGGGGCCCATTGCCTTGGCGGCCAACCTGCAGCTGGACGCCGTTTGCTACAACGCCTTCATCCAGGAACAGAGCCTGGGCATCCACTACAACCAGGCCAATGACTTGATGGACTATGTGTCCAACCCCGAGGTATTTGCGTACCAGGATGGGATGGTGGCGATCCCGAACGGTCCGGGTTTGGGGATTGAAGTGAACGAAGAATATGTGCGCGAGCGGGCGCAGGAGGGACACCGGTGGAGGAACCCGGTGTGGCGGCACCGGGATGGGAGTTTTGCGGAGTGGTGAGGGGGTTGGGATCTTCGTCAGTGGATTCGGTGGCAATGGGCGGCTTTAGGCTGGTTGCCGCCGTTCAACTCAACAAGGCCAATGACTGCTGCCACCCAAAGCAGTCATTGCACTGAACCTTCTTTGCAATTCAGTTTTGACCGTGGTATAGCCACAACTAGGGTTTTGGGCAGCTCGCCTCAAACTTAATTTGTGCGACAACGCCCCCCATTACCCTCGCCAGTTGTCGGCACGCTTTTTAAAATCGATGTTCTTCCACTCCGATTTCCAGAGTGTGAGATATCTCACATCACTGGACGAGGGCTCGGGGTCACATTTCTCCACATACACGACGCATGGCATGATGACAGCATCCCCGATCAGAAGCGCTTCCCCTTGCTCCAGCGCGGGCATGCCCTCTGTCAAATTGCCAAGCGTATCCGGCAGTAGTCGGCGGACATAGCTTTGGTCATCGGGATTAGTAAGACGCATCGCCAGGAAGTTTGAGCATTGCGAAAAAATAGTTTCTGAAATTTCAGACGGTCGTTGGCTCGAAATCAGTAGGCTAATGCCGTACTTTCGGCCTTCTTTGGCGATGCGTTCGATTGCAGCCAGGGAAGCCTTGTAGCGAGCAAGGCCACTCTTTGGCGCGTATTTGTGCGCTTCCTCATAAACCATCAGGAATGGCTGCTCAGTCTTGCTTTCAACGCGCCGAGCATAATAGCAAAAATCGAACATTAAACGGGAGATCAACGAAACGGTAATGCTGAGTAGTTCAAAGGGGATGCCGCTGAGGTCGATGATGGTGACATTCGACTCACCTCCCGCCTTGTAGCCGGTAAACTGTTCAAGTACCTGCTCCAGGGTCGCTGCTTTGGCCTTCGCACCGAATATGAAGTCAAGCCGGGAATTGGATATTTTTGATCCAATCCGACGCTCGAATTTGTCGATGCTACCGTCGGCATAGGGGCCTTTATTGATTTTTCCCCGTTCCGGGGCCGCGAATTCCCGCAACGCCTTGCAATAATGCTCAAGCTGCCCCTCCACGTCATCGAACGT
Source organism: Acidovorax sp. GW101-11A03 (assembly GCF_059424825.1). Taxonomy (NCBI): domain Bacteria; kingdom Pseudomonadati; phylum Pseudomonadota; class Betaproteobacteria; order Burkholderiales; family Comamonadaceae; genus Acidovorax; species Acidovorax sp. GW101-11A03. The sequence continues at coordinate 18,644 of NZ_JBWKZU010000061.1, forward strand.
TTCGGTCGTGCCGTCCTTAAACTTGATATGCAGCGAGTTCTCAGCATCTTTTGTTTCCCGCGTCAGGTTGCGGAAAGCGTTCGCTACGTGCTGAATGTCATATCGAAGCGGACTGTCGAAATTGACCTTCTCGACGGCAGGATTGCTGATCTTCTTGGCGATAGTCACTACGGAACGAAGCAGCGACTCCTGGTTGTAATTGTTGTTGTCCCCCGACTCAAGGAACATGTCCTCCATCTCGTCTTCGTTGAGAAGCCAATATGGTAGGACGAGATCATCGACGGTAATTACATTTGCCTTGGGAAATGCTGCTGCATATTCGGAATGAAGATCGAATATCAGGATATGGGAGTTGTTGAGGCCTTGGTATTCGCCGGTTTTGGCAGATATGGCCCTCTGCAGAACCGACGACACACTCGACGATTTTCCCGATCCCGAAGCACCGACAACGGCAATATGCTTGTTGAAGAATCGGTCGCCGTGAACGGGTACGACAATATCACGCTGCCGAGTCAGTGAAGAAAAGCAAAAGCGGTCTTCAGCCGCATAGCAGTCTGCGTAAATGGCTGCGATTTCCGCTTTCGTCGCCGGGACCACCTTCTTCGGTGGAATAGCTAATTCGTCGCCTCCACGATTAAACTTTCCATCTTTAAGGGTCCCGAGAGGGTAGGCGTCGATCATATAGACGCGCTTGTAGTCACCGCTTCCGTCCCCTTTGACCTCTTTCATTTCGATTGAAAAGCTTTCGATGATGCAGATGAGGGAAACGTTTTCATTGTCCGAGACTTTAAGAAAGGACCCGACGCGAAGAGATTCACCTGCCGTCTGGAAGTTCAACAGATCGTCAACAGCTACTCTAACCTTGTTGGGGTAAACGGCGACAACCTGGGCATTAACGATTTCTTCAGTCATTTTACTTCCTCAGATAATTTTCTTGATTGTGGAGATGCTGCTGACGGGGATCGAATAAATCCGAATCTTTGGAGCCTGCATAGCCATGGTCGCAGGGCGTTCAAGGAAGAAGTCATAGATGTGGCACAACCTCCGTCCCACTCCATTGAGGACCTGCTGCAACTGGCTTTCGTCATCGACAAAACGTATTTCGATTTGCTGCTCTTGGGTCAGTAGGCTGAGGATGTGATCGATGCGGAATGGCGATCCGCGATATGGGAAACCGTCTACGAAAACTGTTCCAGTATCGAAAAGCTCGTTCTTCACATGCATGATAAGTTTGTCATCCGCGCCGCGTAGCAGGATTAATGGGGCATCGCGTTCGGAACTCGGGATACGGCGCCGCTTCGCCGAACTCCACTTGCTGCTGATTGCCCTGAGTTGCTCGCAGACAACCGAACTGTCTGTCGCCGCATTGCATTCCATGATGAAAGTGCGGGCGATTCCTGAGCTGTTCGTAGGTGAGAAATGCAGGCGTTTCATATGCTTCGCATACTCCGTTGCGTCCTTCTCTCGGAGAAGCCAACGATTATGGACAGCCTGAGAGGCTTTGAGCACTTGTTGCAGATCACGACGAGTAGTCTTGCGATCGTTGTGATCTTTTTTTGTGGCTAGTGTCGCAATGTAATCAAGGGCTATTGGATAGTGAAAGCCTTCAGCCTCAAACGCTGAGACGCCTTGACTCTTCCGTATTGCCTCGATGACGATGGTGCGATGCTCGGAAAATTCCGCCGAAATCTGTATGCTGAAGTTTTTGCAAAACGCCTCAATCAATTCATCAGGCGCTGCCATTCCGTCGAGTAGAGATTTCGTCTCGTATGTTTTCGTACCGTCAGCAGCCTTCGTTTCTTTGCGATATTCCATCACCGATTTAAAGCGCTCGACGGAGAACTCATTAATATCGATCTTAACTTCAGGAAAATGCCCGTACAGCCGGTATTTTCGGCCTGCCCGTTTTGCCTCTTCAAGCCCATGAAAATGAACAAAGAGCTTATGCAGGGGATCACGCAACACCGAGTCTGTCAGGTTCTGCGCCGCATAGTATTTTACCTGTCCGTAAATGACGCCTTCATCGGTGTAGCGGTCGAAGTCTTCAATTCCCTCGATGACGATTTCATCGCTCAGGTCCGCGTTCAGGATTTCGAGCAAGGCAGCGTCAAGTTGGTAAAAATACCCTCTGATCGAAGCTGTCGCTTCGCGTTTCTTGTCTACCTCCAGCATCCTCGCCTCCAAAATATTCCCTTTTGGCATCATTGAAAAACAAGAGAAAAGGGCGAGTGTAAATCGACCAGCTTTTCCTAGCTAGTGCCCTATCTCACATAATTCTCCCTATTGGCAGCAAGTGACGGATCATTGCTAAAGAGCAGTCTTCATGTTGTGGGGCTGATCGTCAGCAGTCGCTGCGTAGCAGCCTCTCGCCGCCTCTTCCGATTTACCTGCTGCATAGACGGCCACATAACCACAACTTCCGATTGTTCGCTTCATGCCGGGCAAGTGCGTCCTCATACAACCCCGGAGGACTCATTTCTTCTCCCTCGAAATGTCATGGCGAGAATGCTCACATTTCAATAGCTGCTAGCGCTTATCCATAGGGCGGAAGAGGCAAATTCGACCCAAATTTCTTTAGCACACTCCTTCCGGCATCCTAAAAGCAGCCCGCCAGGCACTGTGATTAAAATCAGTGCCACGCCAGCCCACCCACCCCGCCATGACGGTGCTGCCCTCCCCCACTTCGGACTCCCCGCCCTCCACCCCGATCACCCGCTTTCACCGCACCCGCCTGATGCAAATCTGGCGCTCGGCGGGCTGGCCGTGCAAGGACGGGTTGGAGATTGACCTGCTGGCTGCGGGCCTGATCCATCTGCACACGGCGCCCGATGGTTGCGAAACCCTGCGCCTCACCGACGAAGGCATCCGCACGCTGGCGCAGGCCCGCCAGCGCGGCGTGCGGGCACTGAGCTTGCACGATCGGCTGGGGCAGAAGTTTGCGGCGCAGTTGCTGGCGGCGGGGCGCATCGTGTGGACCGAGCTGTCGCTGCGCGCGGTGATCGACACCGTGCCGGGGGGGGATGTGATGACGCCCACTGCGGCCGCGCCCGGAGCACCTACCAATACAGCACCCGCCATGGCCCCGCTGTGGGCCGAGGATGACCACGCCCCGGCTGCCCGCGCCGCTGCCAATGTGTGGCGCATGGCCCGGCCCGATCTGTTTTCGGTACGCAACACCTCGGTGCCCGCCTACCTGCAGCCCATGGTGCACGAGGTGAAGGCGAGCCGGGCCGACCTGCTGTCGGACCTGCGGCACGACGCCAAGCGGCAGGCCTACCAGTGGCTGTGTGAGGAGTGCTACTACGTGTTCCCTGCCGGCATTGCCGAGCCGGACGAGATCCCTGAGCATTTTGGCATCTGGGTGCTGCACGGCAGTGTGGACGACGGGCGCTTTGAGCTGCTGCGCCCCGCGCGGCATAACCGCTGCACCCTGCCCTTCTCTGTGTGGATGGCGCTGTGCAAGGCCACGCCGCTGCGCAGCGATGACGACATGGCTCAGACCCATTTGGGCGAGCCAGCCCCGCCTGCCACCGACTCCACTACCACCCCGCCATGACCTACACCGTGGCGGTGCGCGAGCTGTGCGAGTTCACCGCCAAGCAGGGCGACCTGGACCTGCGCTTTACGCCTGCACCCACCGCGCTGGAAGGTATGGCAGGCCATGCGGTGGCAGCGTCGCGCCGGGGAGCGGGCTACCGGGCCGAGGTGGCGCTGAGCGGCAATTACCAAAGCCTGCGCGTGCGCGGCCGGGCCGATGGCTACGACCCTACGCAGCAGCGCATCGACGAGGTCAAGACCTTCAAAGGGCGGCTGGACCGCCAGCCCACATCGCACCGCCATCTGCACTGGGCGCAGGCCAAGGTGTACGGCTGGCTGCTGTGCGAGCAGGAGCAGCTGGCGCACATCGACGTGGCCCTGGTGTACCTGGACGTGGGCACGCAGCAAGAGACGGTGTTCACCGAACACTGCAACGCCGACGACCTGCGCCAGCACTTCGAGGCCCAGTGCCAGCGCTTCATTGCCTGGGCCGAACAGCAGGTGGCCCATCGTGCCGCGCGCGATACGGCATTGACCACGTTGGCGTTTCCATTTGGCGGCTTTCGCACCGGCCAGCGCCCGCTGGCCGAGGCCGTGTACAAGGCCGCGGTGGCGGGCCGCTGCCTGCTGGCCCAGGCACCCACAGGCATTGGCAAGACCATGGGCACGCTATTCCCGATGCTCAAGGCCGCACCGGCCCAGCGCATCGACAAGGTGTTCTTTCTGGCCGCCAAAACCTCGGGGCGGCAGATGGCGCTGGATGCGCTGGCGCGCCTGGCCGACAGCGCACCCGCACTGCCGCTGCGTGTGCTGGAGCTGGTCGCGCGCGACAAGGCCTGTGAACACCCCGACAAGGCCTGCCATGGCGAGTCATGCCCGCTGGCCCGGGGCTTCTACGACCGGCTGCCCGCCGCACGCGCAGCGGCGGTGGCCACCACCATGGAAGGGAAAAACGTCCCCGCTTTGCTACAAGCCCGCGTGCGTGAGGTGGCCCTGCAGCACGAGGTTTGCCCCTACTACCTGAGCCAGGAGCTGGCCCGCTGGGCCGATGTGGTGGTGGGCGACTACAACTACTACTTTGACCTGGGCGGCCTGCTGCACGGCCTGGCCCAGGCCAACCAGTGGCGCACGGCGCTGCTGGTGGACGAGGCGCACAACATGGTGGAGCGCGGCCGCAAGATGTTCACGGCCGAACTGCACCCCGCCGCCTTGGCCCAGGCCCGCAGCAGCCCCACCGCTGCGCAGCACGCGCCGGTGAAAAAGGCGCTGGACAAGGTGCGCCGCGCCTGGGTGGCGCTGGACAAGGCGCACCCGGCCCCGTACACGGTGCTCGAAACCTTCCCCGACAAGCTGCTGGCCACGCTGCAGCAGTGCACCACCACGCTCACCGAGCATTTCACCGACCACCCCACGGAGCCAGACGGCGCGCTGCAAACGTTCTACTTCGATGCCCTGCACCTGCAGCGCATGGCCGACCTGCTCGATGCGCATTCGATGGTGGACATCACCCAGGCTTCTGCAGCCCACCACCAGCGAGCCTCTAAGCCCGGCGATTCCGTGGTCTGCATCCGCAACGTGGTGCCCGCGCCCTTCTTGCAACCCCGCCTCGCAGCTGCGCACACCAGCACCTTGTTTTCGGCCACGCTGCAGCCCGCGCGCTACTACGCCGACCTGCTGGGCCTGCCTGAGGACCATGTGTGGGTGGATGTGGAATCGCCCTTTGCGGCACACCAGCTGCAGGTGCAGGTGGCGCGCCACATCTCCACGCGCTACCCGCACCGCGCGGCATCGCTGGCGCCGATTGCGGCGCTGATGGCGCAGCAGTTCCGTGTGCGGCCCGGCAACTATCTGGCGTTCTTCAGCAGCTACGACTATCAGCAGCAGGCCGCTGCACTGTTTGCGCAGCAGCACCCCGATGTGCCGCACTGGTGCCAGTCGCGCCGCATGCTCGAAGGCGAGCAGCGCGAGTTTCTGGCCCGCTTTACCACTACCAGCCAGGGCATTGCCTTTGCCGTGCTAGGCGGCGCGTTTGCCGAGGGCATCGACCTGCCAGGCCAGCGCCTCATTGGCGCCTTCATCGCCACGCTGGGCCTGCCGCAGGTCAACCCCGTCAACGAGCAGATCCGTGAGCGCATGCAGGCGTTGTTTGGCGCGGGCTATGACTACACCTACCTCTACCCCGGTCTGCAAAAGGTGGTGCAGGCCGCTGGCCGCGTGATCCGCACGCCCAGCGACGAGGGCGTGGTGCACCTGATGGACGAGCGCTTTGCACAGGCCCAGGTGCGCAGCCTGCTGCCCGCGTGGTGGCAAACGCGCTAAGGTGCGGGGCACAGCCACCTTCCCGACTCCCCCAACCGCGAACCGCCCATGCTGACCGACGACGAGCGCTCCGCCTTCCTGCAATCCATCGCCCGCGTGCGGCAGCGGGCAGCGCAGGCGCTGCGACAGGCCCAGAGCGCCGATGGTGCGGATGGCGCCGTGGCTTTCATCGCGCAGCTGCACCGGGGCCTGGACACCGTAGCCGAGCAGGCCCGCGCCACTGGCCCCCAGCCCGCCTGCCAGGCCGGTTGCGCCCACTGCTGCCACCTGCGGGTCGAAGCGACCGAGCCTGAGGTCTTCCACATCGCCCAGCACCTGCGTGCCCAGCCCGCTACGGTGCGGGCTGATGCCATCAGTGCCCTGCAGCGGCATGTGGCAACTGCGCAGGCCAGCACCACGCGCCAGGCGTGCAGCTTTCTGGTGGATGACCGCTGCAGCATCTACCCCGCGCGCCCCGCCGCCTGCCGCAAGGCGCATTCGCTGTCGGCCACGCACTGTGCAGAACAATCCCCCACCATCCCCCAAAACCTGCGCCTGCTGGTGGATGCCGAGGCCCTGATGGCAGGCACCGCCCTGGCCTACCGCGACCAGCCCCTGCCCGCCAGCGCCCACGAGCTGAACGCCGCCGTGCTCGCCGTACTGACCGATCCCGCCGCACTGCACCGCTGGCACCAGGGCGACCCGGCTGCGCTGGGGCCCACACCCGCGCAAGGCCCGCACACCCCCAGCACCCCGCCACACCCTTGACATCCATCAAGCCCCAGCCCGCCCACCGGCCCACAATGCCGCCCATGAGGTCCTTGCACAACACAACCGCCGCGCGCCGCAGCGCCTGGCCCCTCCGCCAGCCCGCCACTCGCACAGGCGTACGCACCGCTACCCTGCTGCTCGCCCTGCCCCTGGGGCTGCTGGCAGGCTGCAGCAAGCCCGAGCCCACCGGCCCTGCCCAGACATCGTTTGCCGCGCTGGCCAGCGCATGCACCCAGTTCCTCGCCGCCCGCCAGCCCCACGTGCGCCCCAGCGGCCCTGGCGAATGGACGCTGACGGGCTACAGCCCTGCCCTGGTCCAGCCCGAAGTCACCCGCACCGAATCGCCGGTGACGCCCTATGTGGGC
>NZ_JBWKZU010000062.1:0-25419 GCF_059424825.1 Acidovorax sp. GW101-11A03
GTGACGGCCTGCGGGCCCTGCAGGGCGAGCAGGGCGTGGTCGGGCATGGGCACGACCTTGCAGCGCTGGCCGATGCGGGCCTGGATATGGGCAATGTCGCCCACCTTGCAAGCGCCGTTGACGATGACAAACAAGGTGGGCTCGCCATTCACGACGCCCTGGTTGAAGAACATCAGGTCGTCGATGATCGTGCCCTCGTCGGTCAGGAGCAGGCCGTAGCGCTGCTTGCCCACGGGCAGGTCGATCACGTCCACGGGCATCAGGGTTTCAAACGCCGCAGCGGCATCGGCGCCGATGAGCTTGAGCTGGCCCATGTGCGACACATCAAACAGGCCCGCTGCGGTGCGGGTGTGCACATGCTCGGCCATCAGGCCTGCGGGGTACTGCACGGGCATGGAATAGCCCGCAAAAGGCACCATGCGGGCGCCCAGCTCGATGTGCAGGGCGTTCAGGGGCGTGGTGAGCAGGGTAGACGTGGCAGGGGCTGACATGGCGGAACTCCGGGGCAAATGGGGGCCGCAGCCACCAAGGTGACTACGGGATTTGCCCTGCTGTCCGCTTTACCTGAGAGATTCACCGCAGCACCCTGGCTGGCCGTGCGGTTTGCTCCTTCGGTGGGCGGCCTGCTCACAGTTTGTCTGCGGGGCCACCTCTCTCCAGCAAGGGAACGCCCGCATCACTGCGGGCGGTTGTCAGTCCTTTTGCCTGAGCGTTCGGCTGCTGCCTGCGCCTTCGGCGGTGCTGCACGTCTTGCGCTGAAGACGGAGCACTCTCTCCTGACGGGCGGGATTCTAACGCCTACTTGGCATAGACTAGGTCGCGCAATGCCAGAGAAATCGATGGCACATAGGTGATGACCAGCAGGCACACCAGGATCACACCCACAAAAGGCAGCAAGTGTTTGATGATCCGGTCCAGCGAGATCTTGGCCACCGTGCAGGCCGCAAACAGGTTCACGCCAAAGGGCGGTGTGATCATGCCCAGCGCCAGGTTCACCACCATGATCAGCCCGAAATGCACCGGGTCGATGCCAAAGTGCATGGCCACGGGCGCCAGGATGGGCGCCAGCACGATGATGGCGGCGCTGGTCTCGATGAACATGCCGATCACGAACAGCGCCGCATTCACGCCCAGCAGGAACAGGGCAGGGGACTGCAGCACGGCTTCGAGCCAGCGGCCGATGGCATCGGGCACCCCGGCACGTGTGATGAGGAACGCAAACAGCCCGGCGTTGGCGATGATGAACATGATCACCGCCGACGAGATGGCCGACTTGCGCAGGATGGCGAACAAGTCCTTGATGCGGATCTCGCGGTAGATCACCACCCCTACGATGAGCGCATAGAACACGGCCACGGCCGATGCCTCGGTGGGCGTGAACACGCCGCCGTAGATGCCGCCCAGGATGATCACAGGCATGAGCAGCGCCCAGCCCGCCTGCAGCGTGGCCTTGCCAAAGGGCATGCGACCATCGCCGTCGTTCTTGCCCCAGCCCTTGTACTTGCAATACGCCCACACGAAGAGCATCAGTGCACCGCTGATCAGCAGGCCCGGGCCAAAGCCCGCGATGAACAGCTCGCCAATCGACACCTCGGCGCTCACGCCGTACAGGATCATCGGAATCGAGGGCGGAATGATCACACCCAGCTCGGCACTGGTGGCCTGCAGCGCGGCTGCGTAGCTGGTGGGGTAGCCATGCTTGATGAGCGCGGGGATCAGGATGGCACCAATCGCAAACGTGGTGGCCACCGACGAGCCCGACACGGCCGCGAAGATCATGCAGGTGAGCACGCAGGTCATGGGTAGGCCGCCCTGCACGCCGCCCACGATGCTCTTGGCAAACTCCACCAGGCGGCGCGAGATGCCGCCGGTCTCCATGAGGTTGCCCGCCAGGATGAAGAAGGGGATGGCCGCCAGCGGAAACTTGTTGATCGAGGCGAACATTTCCTTCACCGAGATCAGCATGTTGGCGTTCGACGCCTGGATGCCGAGGATGGATGCAAGACCAATCGATACGGCCACCGAAATGGTGAGCGCAAAGCACAGCACCATCGTGGAAATCATCACGGCGCTCATTGGGCGGTCTCCAGTTCCATGCGCAAGGGGTCAATCAGGTTGCCGATGATGCCCACGGCGCAAAAGACGCCGCCCACGGGCATGGCCAGGTAGGCCCAGAACATCGAGACGGATTCCAGCCCTGCCATGCTCTGCACGCCGCCGCGTTGGGCGTAGTCCCAGCCGTACCAGATGACGATGCCGATCAGCGCCAAGGCTGCCAGCGCAACCACCCAGTCCAGCACCCGCCGCAGGGCGGGAGGGCTCCAGCGGTACAGCACATCCACGCTCACCATCGCCCCCTGGCGGAAGGCTGCGGGGATGGCGAGGAACACCATCCAGATCAGGCTGAAACGGATCAGCACTTCCGTCCATTCGGCGGGCTGCTCCAGCACAAAGCGCATGAGGATCTGGAACATGCCCAGCGAGGCAGACAGGGCCAGCATGACGCAGGCCCCCAGCATGGCGATGAAGGTGGTCCATCGCTCAAAAGTGAGAAAAGCATTTTTCATGGGGCGATGCCTACCATGGGCAGTTGTTGAATCGACAGGTGGGGCAACACGGTGGGAGAGCAGGAAGGAAACCTGGAGCAGGAATAAAAACGCCCGATAGCGAAATGGCTACGGGCGTTGGTTGCTACTATAAAGATAGTAGCGCGTGCATCACTTGAAGTCGCGGATCTTGTCGAGCGTGGCCTTGCCGAACTGTTTTTCGAATTCGGCATTCACGGGGGCCAGGGCGGCCACAAACTTGGATTTGTCGGGGTTGTCCACCACCGTCATGCCCTTGGCGCGCAGGTCGGCCACACCCTTGGCATCGTCTTCATCCACGCGTGCACGGTTGGCCTTGGTGCCTTCCTTGGCGGCGTCGATGAAGGCCTGCTTGTCCGCGGCCGACAGCTTCTCGAAAGCGCCCTTGTTCATTACGAAGATGGCAGGCGAGTACACGTGGCCGGTCAGTGTCAGGTGCTTTTGCACCTGGTCAAACTTGGCCGAGATGATCACGGGCAGCGGGTTCTCCTGGCCGTCCACAGTGCCTTGTTGCAAGGCGGTGAACACTTCGGGGAAGGCCATGGGCGTGGTGATGATGCCAAAGCCCTTGTACGCGGCGATGTGCACGGGGTTCTCCATCGTGCGCATCTTCAGGCCCTTGAGATCTTCGGGCGTGTTGACCGAGCGCTTGCTGTTGGTCATGTGGCGGAAGCCGTTCTCAGCCCAGGCCAGGGCCTTGAAGCCCTTGCTGTCGAACTTGGTCAGCATCTCCTGCCCGATGGGGCCGTCCAGCACCGCGCGGGCGTGGGCCTTGTCGCGGAACAGGAAGGGCACGTCCAGGATCTTGGTCTCTGGCACAAAGTTGGGGATAGGGCCTGTGGAGCTGAAAGCCAGTTCTTGCGTGCCCAGTTGCACGGCTTCGATCGACTCGCGCTCACCACCCAGGGCGCCGTTGTAGAACGTCTGCACCTTGTAGCGGCCGCTGGTGCGCTTTTCGACTTCCTTGGCAAACGTGTCGATGGCAATCCCCTGATGGGAATTCTGGGCCGTCGAGATGCTGATGCGCATGGTGGTCTGCGCGGCAGCGGTGGCCACAAAGCCGAGCGCAAGGCTCAGGCCGACGACGAGTCTGGTCAATTGCATGGTGTCTCCTGTTGATGGTGGGTCAGGGGTGGGTTGCGCCGAGGCCCTTGCGGAGCCGCCCCCGACCTCGCTGAAATTATGGCGGTGCAGCATGGCCGTAGGCATCCGGGTTTGTGCTGGTAAGCGTGCTTATTAACTGGGCTGCAGGGCGTTTGCAGTTGCATTGGCGACACCCCGGGCGCTGGGCTGGCAGACCTGTGCATGCGGTCTGTATGGCCGCCGCAGGGCGTTCGTGATGGGCCTGAAATGCCAAGGGCCCCGTGCTGGCGGTAACCAGCCGGGGCCTTGTCAGTTTGTGCGCTCCGGTAAGAGCGCCTTGATGAAAGAAGTATGCGCCGCGTGGCAGAGATGATTTTGCTGAATTCGCTTTGATTGGTCTTGTTTGCAGAAAAATTTGCTGCAATGGATTGTTTTTGTGAATAATCCGGCCGATGGATCGCCTCGACAGAAAAATTCTCGCCGTGCTGCAGGGCAACGCGCGCGCCAGCTTGCAAGAGATTGGCCAGGCCGTGGGCCTGAGCCCGTCGCCCTGCTGGGGGCGCATCAAGAAGATGGAGGAGGCGGGTGTCATCCAGGGCTACACGGTGCGCATCAACCCGCAGTCGCTCGACCTGGCCGACACGGTGCTGGTGCAGGTCACGCTCGACAGCCATTCGGACAACACGCTCGAAAAATTTGGCGAGACGCTGGCCAGCATTCCCGAGGTGATCGAGGCGCATCTGGTGTCGGGCGACTACGACTACCTGCTGCGCATCGTGGTCAAGGACACGCGCGACTACGAGCGCCTGCTGCGCGAGAAGCTCTACAAGATCAAGGGCATACGCCACAGCCGGTCCAGCTTTGTGCTGCGCACGCTCAAGAAGGCCGACCTGCCGCTTTTTGTGGGGTCGGTTTGAATAAAAATGGCCGCTTCCGCGCTATGGTCAAGCGCTTTAAGCTATCAAAATAGGAGCATTCGGCGTTTGCTGAAATGTGCTTGGGAGCCTCCACCATGAACCTGCGATTTGTCGAAGCCTTTTACTGGGTGGCCTCCCTCAAAAGCGTGACACGCGCGGCCGAGAAGCTGTTCCTCACGCAGTCGGCCATGTCCAGCCGCATTTCCGCACTCGAAGAGGAGCTGGGCGTGCTGCTTCTCGACCGGCGCGACAAGCACTTCAAGCTCACGGTGGCCGGGGCCCGTTTTCTGGTCTACGCCAAGCGCATGCTGGAACTGCAGCGCCAGATCAAGGCCGAGATGGGTTCGGGTGGGCCGCTGGAGGTGTCGATCCGCCTCGGCGCCATCGAATCGGTGCTGCATTCATGGCTCATTCCGTGGGTGGAACAGCTGCGCAAGGACAACCCGCTGCTGGAGCTGGAGCTGACGGTGGAGACCACCCCCGTGTTGCTCGACCAGATCCGCCGTGGCACCCTGGATGCCGTGTTCGCAGCCCTGCCGGCGGCGGCGGACGGCATCCGCAGCCAGGCGGTGACGCCCATGGAGATGGTGTTTGTGGGCAACAGCAAGACGCACCGCAAGCGCCGCTACGCGCTGGAAGACTTTGCAGGGGCCGACATCCTGACCTTTCAGCGTGGCTCGCAGCCCCATGTCTCACTGCTCGACACGCTGCGCCAGGCGCAGGTGGAGCCACGCTGCGTGCACACCATCTCGTCCATCTCGGCCATGGTTCAGCTGGTGCAGGGGGGCTTTGGCGTGGCCACCCTGCCGCGCCTGGCGGTGCAGCGGCTGCTGGCGTTCCCGGACCTGCGCGCGCTGGCCTGCGATACCGCGCTCAAGCCCCTGCCTATCCATGTGAGCTACCGCGAAGACCCCTCGTCACCGGCCATGGAGGCCGTCGTGCGCTCGGCGCTCAGCTTTATCGACGCGCAACAGCCGCCGTCTAAGGTGCGCAAAGCACGCGCCTGAGCGATTCCGTACGCGCTTCTTTGCGTACGCATATGTGCGCATGCACCGGCGCAGTGCATGAGGTGCTGTGGCTGCAATGTCTATCTGGCGCCGCACGGATGCGAAGCGGGGACGCAGCACCGCTAGCACACGCTCCCTCTGCGGCTATCAGGGTGCATTTTTTGTCCGGGTTAACCCCTAAATATCAGCCAAGGGTTAACCCTTGGGCACCAGTCTGGTTCACTCTGCCCCAATGAAGTGCATCGAAAAAATCGATGAGCTAAGAGAAATTTTTTGAATTTGCCAGCAGGCAGTGTGGCCCAACACAATCCGCCCAACGTCATGCAATTGACATTTCTCAATGCAAGGAAACACGGTGGATTCAGTTCAAGACAAAGCGCTGGCAGTGTTTGGCGCCGAGGGCATCAACAACCCCGGCCATGTGCGCAGCGTCATCCGGCAAGGGGCCTGGGCATCGCACACCAGTGGTCTGGCGCATGGGCGGGTGCAGGGCAACCTGGTGATCCTGCCTGAGGTGCAGGCGGGTGATTTTCTGCGCTTTTGCCAGCGCAACCCCAAGCCCTGCCCGGTGCTGGCCGTGAGTGAGCCTGGCCAGATCACGTTGCCATCGCTGGGCCAGGGCATCGACATTCGCAGCGATGTGCCGCAGTACCGCGTCTGGCGCCATGGCGAGCTGGCGCAAGAGGTGACCGACATCACCGACCTGTGGCGTGCCGACCTGGTGACCTTTGTGCTCGGCTGCTCGTTCTCGTTCGAGTCGGCATTGCAGGAAGCCGGTATCAGCCTGCGCCACATCAACGAAGGCAAGAACGTGGCCATGTACCGCACCAACATTGCGACCGAACCCGCAGGGCCCTTTGGTGGCGCCATGGTGGTGTCCATGCGGCCCATGCCTGCGGCCGATGTGATCCGCGCGGTGCAGGTCACCTCGCGTTTCCCCAACGTGCATGGCGCCCCCGTGCACATCGGTGATCCGGCGCTCATCGGCATTGCCGACATTGGCCAGCCCGACTACGGCGACGCCGTGGCGCTGCTGCCCGATGAGATCCCTGTGTTCTGGGCCTGTGGCGTGACGCCGCAGTCCGCCATCTTGAATGCCCAACCGGCGTTCTGCATCACCCATGCCCCGGGCTGCATGCTGGTCACCGATCTTCTTAACCACCAACTCGCCAGCTTCTAAGCGGCTTACCCCCAGGAGTCTCCCCATGAAAAAATTTGCACTGTGTATGACGGCCGCCCTCAGCGTGTGCGCGGCCCAAGCCCAGGTCAAGTGGGACCTGCCCACCGGCTACGGTGCCAACAGCTTCCAGACGCAAAACGTGCAGCAGTTCGCAACCGATGTGGACAAGCTCACGGGCGGCAAGCTCAAGATCACCTTGCACCCCGGTGGTTCGCTATACAAGGCCAACGAGATCAAGCGTGCCGTGCAGACCGGGCAGGTGCCGTCGGCCGAGTTCATCCTCTCGGGCGCATCCAACGAGAACCCGCTTTTTGGCGTGGATTCCATCCCCTTCCTGGCCACGAGCTACGCAGACTCCAAGCGCCTGTACCTGGCCGCCAAGCCTGCGCAAGAAAAGCTGCTGGCATCGCAGGGGGTGAAGGTGCTGTTCACCGTGCCATGGCCCGGCCAGTCGCTGTACTCGCTCAAGCCCCTGAGCACGCCTGCGGACTTCGCGGGCACCAAGATGCGCGCTTACAACCCGGCCACCACGCGCATTGCGCAACTGCTGAAGGCCCAGCCCGTCACCATCCAGCTGTCCGAGCTGGGCCAGGCCCTGGCCACCAACACCGTGCAGAACTTTCTGACGTCGAGCGCCAGCGGCGTGGAATCCAAGCTGTACGAGCAGGTGAAGCATTTCTACCCCGTCAGCGCCTGGCTGCCGCGCAACGCCACGGTGGTCAACCAGAAAGCCTTTGATGCGCTTGAAAAGCCCTTGCAGGACGCCGTGCTGAAGGCTGCGGCCGATGCCGAGGTGCGCGGCTGGGCCACCAGTGAGCGGGTGGACAAGGAGTTCATCAAGGAACTGGCCGCCAAGGGCATGACCGTGGCCGAGCCCAGCGACAGCATCAAGAAGGAACTGGCCAGCATTGGCGAGTCCATGACCGCCGACTGGGTGAAGTCGGCCGGTGCCGAGGGCCAGGCCATCATCGACGCCTACCGCAAGAAGTAAGCGCTGCGCTCCAGGCCCCGCCACGGGGCCGGGCAGCACCCGTGCGTGCTGCCCCTGTTTCCAGCCACTCCCTTTTCATTTTCAAGCGTTACCGGAGTACGCCATGGACAAACTCGTCCGAAATTTCTACAGGCTGCTGATGCTGCTGTCCGGCATCTCCATGCTGGCCGCGTTCGCCGCTGTCACGCTGGGCGTGTTTGCCCGCGAAGTCGCCCACCTGAACATCGACGGGCTCGATGCATACGCAGGCTACGCCATCGCCGCTGCGCTGTTCTTCGCCCTGCCCAGCACACTGCAAAACGGCGATCACATCCGTGTGACGCTGGTGCTGGACCGCCTGCCAGCGCGCCTGCGCTCGGCCTTCGAGTGGTTCTGCCTGAGTGCGGCGCTCGTGCTTACGCTTTACATCGCCTGGTATGCCGTGCGCTCGGTCTGGATTTCTTACATCACGCACGACATCTCGCCCGCAGCCGACGCCTCGCCGCTGTGGATCCCGCAGATCAGCATGGCGATGGGCTGCATCGGCTTTGCGCTGTCGTTTGCGCATGCCCTCGTCCTGCGTTTCCAGGGCGTGGCCTTCATGGCCGTGTCCGAGTCGGCGCGTTCCGAATAACCCGAAACCGGAGACACCATCATGGACGTCATCATCGCTTTGGGCCTGATCGTGGTGCTGTTTGCAGTGCTCGGATCGGGCCTGTGGATCGGCCTGTCACTGCTCGCAGTGGCCCTGGTCGGCATGGAGCTTTTTACCAACCGCCCGGTGGGCGACAGCATGATGCTGACCATCTGGGGTTCCACCTCCAGTTGGACGCTGACGGCTTTGCCCCTGTTTCTGTGGATGGGTGAGATCCTGTTCCGCAGCAAGCTGTCAAGCAGCATGTTCAAGGGCCTGGCCCCATGGCTGGAGCGCCTGCCGGGCCGCCTGCTGCATGTGAACGTGGTGGGCTGCACCATCTTTGCCGCCATCTCGGGCTCATCGGCTGCCACCTGCGCCACCATTGGCAAGATCACACTGCCTGAACTCAAGCAGCGCGGCTACCCTGAAGACATTTCGGTGGGAACATTGGCCGGAGCTGGCACGCTGGGTCTGCTGATCCCGCCCTCGATCATCATGATCGTCTATGGCGTGGCGGCCAACGTGTCGATCTCCAAGCTCTTCCTGGCGGGTGTGATTCCAGGCCTGCTGCTGGCGGCGCTGTTCATGGGCTACATCATTGTCTGGGCGCTGTTCAACAAGGACAAGGTGCCTGCGCCCGATGCCCGGCTGAGCTTTGCACAGAAGCTCTATGCCTCGCGCCACCTGATTCCCGTGGTGTCGCTCATCGTGGTGGTGCTGGGTGCCATCTACAGCGGCATCGCCACGGCCACCGAGGCCGCAGCGCTGGGCGTGGCGGGGTCGCTGATCCTGGCCAAGATTGAGGGCTCGCTCAACTGGGCCCGCTTCAAGGAAGGCCTGGTGGCTGCCTGCCGTGTGTACTGCATGATCGGCCTCATCCTGGCGGGCGCAGCCTTCCTCACGCTGGCCATGGGTTTCATCGGCCTGCCTCGTCACCTGGCCGAGTTCATCGGCGCGCTGCACCTCTCGCCGTTTGCGTTGATGCTGCTGCTCATCGTGTTCTTCATCCTGCTGGGCTGCTTCCTGGATGGCATCTCCATGGTGGTGCTGACCATTGCCGTGCTGCTGCCCACCGTGGAGGCTGCGGGCTTTGACCTGGTGTGGTTCGGCATCTTCATCGTGCTGGTGGTCGAGATGGCGCAGATCACGCCGCCCGTGGGCTTCAACCTGTTCGTTCTGCAGGGCATGACGCGCCGTGAAGTCACCTGGATCGCCCGCACCGCGCTGCCCTTGTTTGCCCTGATGATCGTCGCGGTCATCATGACTTACTTCGTGCCCGACGTGGTGCTCTGGCTGCCGCGCCAGATGCAGGGCTGATCCACCGCACTGCTTCCCAGCCTGCACAGGAGTCCCCATGAAAACCGTTGTGTTGCTGGCCGCGCTTGCCGTGGCCCCGATGGCGCACGCCCAGACCCAGTGGAAACTGGCCACGGGCTACCGCGCAGAGTCCTTCCACACCGGCAATGTGGTGCAGTTTGCGCAAGACGTGGAGCGCGCCTCGGGCGGGGCGTTGCGCATCGAGGTCCATGCCAACAACACGCTGTTCAAGCTGGGCGAGATTCCCCAGGCCGTGCAGGACGGCAAGGCCCAGGCGGGCGAAACCATCATGACCAGCCTGGTGCAGGGCATGCCCATTGCTGGGGCCGACACCGTGCCATTTTTAGTGCGCAGCTACGCCGATGCGCGCCGCCTGTGGGATCTGCAGCGCCCGCTGATCGACGGGCACTTTGCAGCCAAGGGCCTCAAGGCCCTGTATGCCGTGCCCTGGCCGCCCCAGGGGCTGTTTTCCATCGGGCCGGTGCGCTCGTCGGCCGACTTCAAGGGCACGCGCATGCGCACCTACAACCCGGCCACCGTGCGCATTGCCGAGCTGCTTGGCGCCACACCGGTGGACGTGCCCATGGTCGAAGTCAACAAGGCGCTGTCGGCGGGCAAGCTCGACTCCATGATCACCTCGGCCCTGACCGGGGTGGAGAACCAGGTCTGGGGGCAGATCAAGCAGTACTACGGCATCAATGCCTGGTTGCCCAAGAACATCGTGTTTGTGAACCAGCAGGCTTTTGATGCGCTGCCACCCGCTGCGCGCCAGGCCGTGACCCAGGCGGCGGCTGAGGCCGAAACACGCGGCTGGGCCCTGAGTGCCGCCGTGGCCGAAGAGTCGGTGGGCGAGCTGCAGCGCAAGGGCATCAAGGTCGAACGTGCATCCGCCGAGCTGGACACCGAACTCAAGCGCCTGGGCGAACGCTTCTCCCGCGAATGGGTGCAGTCGGTGGGCAACGAGGCCAACAAGATTTTCATTCCCTACTACTTCCAACGCTAGTCCGACTTCCGACGCTAGTCCGTTAGTCCGTCAGTTCATCCGTTAACCAGTGAGTCCTATCACCATGCAAGCACCCACCACCATGACCACCGCACCGGCCGGCAACCGCTGGCAGTTCTGGATCGACCGGGGCGGCACTTTCACCGACATCGTGGCCAAGCGGCCCGATGGCACGCTCACCACGCACAAGCTGCTGTCCGAAAACCCCGAACAGTACAAGGACGCGGCCGTGGCCGGCATCCGCCACCTGCTGGGCCTGCAGCCCGGCGAGCCCGTCACCCCGGCGCTGGTGGAATGCGTGAAGATGGGCACCACCGTGGCCACCAACGCGCTCTTGGAGCGCAAGGGCGAGCCCACGCTGCTGGTCACCACACGCGGTTTTCGCGATGCGCTGCGCATCGCCTACCAGAACCGCCCGCGCCTGTTTGACCGCCACATTCAGCTGCCCGAGCTGCTGTACACCGAGGTCATCGAAGCCCGTGAGCGCATGGGTGCCCATGGTGGCGTGCTGCAGAACCTGGATGAGGCCACCTTGCGCGGTGATCTGCTGGCCGCCTATGGTCGCGGCCTGCGCAGCGTGGCCATTGTGTTCATGCACGGTTACCGCTACACGCAGCACGAGCAGGCGGCCAAGCGCATTGCCAAAGAAGTGGGTTTCACGCAGATCAGCACCTCGCACGAAACCAGCCCGATGATGAAGTTCGTGAGCCGGGGCGACACCACGGTGGTGGATGCCTACCTCTCGCCCATCCTGCGCCGCTATGTAGAGCAGGTGGCCAGCGAGATGCCGGGTGTGAAGCTGTTCTTCATGCAGTCGTCCGGCGGGCTCACCGATGCGGGCACCTTCCAGGGCAAGGACGCGATCCTGTCCGGCCCGGCGGGCGGCATTGTGGGCATGGCGCGCACGGCGGGCCTGGCCGGGCATGAAAAGGTCATCGGCTTTGACATGGGCGGCACCAGCACCGACGTGAGCCACTACGCAGGTGCGTTCGAGCGTGAGTTCGAGACCCATGTGGCCGGTGTGCGCATGCGCGCGCCCATGATGAGCATCCACACGGTGGCGGCGGGAGGCGGATCGGTGTTGGCGTATGACGGCTCGCGCTTTCGCGTGGGCCCCGAGAGCGCAGGTGCCAACCCCGGCCCGGTGAGCTACCGCCGGGGAGGCCCGCTGGCTGTGACCGACGCGAACGTGATGGTGGGCAAGGTGCAGCCGCGCTACTTCCCCAGTGTGTTTGGCCCGGCAGCCAACGAAACGTTGGACGCCGATGCGGTGCGTGCCCGCTTCCAGGAGATTGCCACCCAGACCCAGCGCCATCCCGAAGAAGTGGCCGAAGGCTTCATCCAGATCGCCGTGCAGCAGATGGCCAACGCGATCAAGAAGATCAGCGTGGCGCGCGGCTACGACGTGACACGCTACACCCTGCAGTGTTTTGGCGGCGCAGGCGGCCAGCACGCCTGCCTGGTGGCCGATGCCTTGGGAATGTCGCGCGTGTTTGTTCACCCGCTGGCGGGTGTGCTCAGCGCCTACGGCATGGGCCTGGCCGACCAGACCGTGATCCGCGAACAAGCCGTGGAGATGCCACTGGCCGCTGCCTCGCTACCCCTGATTGCCGAGCGGCTGGAGGCCCTGGGCGCTGCTGCCCAGGCCGAACTGGAGCGCCAGCAGGTCAGCGCCAACCCGGTGCAGGTGCGCCACAACGTGCATGTGCGCTACGAAGGCACCGACTCGGCCCTGGTGGTGCCGTTTGGCGACTTGGCCAGCATTCAGGCCGCCTTTGAAAAGGCCTACCGCCAGCGCTTTGCCTTCCTGATGGCGGGCAAGGGCCTGGTGGTGGAGGCCGTGTCGGTCGAAGCCATGATTGCAGGCGATGCCCCCGCCGAGCCGCGCCTGCCAGTGCACCCGCACCGTAAGCACCCGCAACGCGAGAGCGTGCGCATGTACTCGGGCGGCGAATGGCACACCGCCGCGCTGGTGGTGCGCGAAGACTTGCACCCCGGCGACGTGATCCCGGGCCCGGCCATCATTGCCGAGAAGAACACCACCACCGTGGTGGAGCCCGGCTGGTCTGCCCGTCTGACCGACCTGGACCACCTGGTGCTGGACCGCGTGACCGCGCGCAAGGTGCAGTACGCCGCAGGCACCACGGTGGACCCGGTGCTGCTCGAAGTGTTCAACAACCTTTTCATGAATATCGCCGAGCAGATGGGGCTGCAGCTGCAGAACACCGCCTACTCGGTCAACATCAAGGAGCGCCTGGACTTCAGCTGCGCGCTGTTCGATGCCGCAGGCAACCTGATCGCCAACGCACCCCACATGCCCGTTCACCTGGGCTCAATGGGCGAGAGCATCAAGACGGTGATTCGCGAGAACGCGGGCAAGATGCACCCGGGCGATGTGTACATGCTCAACGACCCGTACCACGGCGGCACCCACCTGCCCGATGTGACGGTGATCACCCCGGTGTACGTGGCCGAAGGCGCCGAGCCCACCTTTTATGTGGGCAGCCGGGGCCACCATGCCGACATCGGGGGCACCACGCCGGGCTCCATGCCACCGTTCTCCACACGCATTGACGAGGAGGGCGTGCAGATCAACAACGTGAAGCTGGTGGACCGTGGCATCTTTTTGGAAGACTCCGTGCGCAACCTGCTGGCAACGGGTGGCGGCACCACGCCATACCCCAGCCGCAACCCCGAGCAGAACCTGGCTGACCTGCGTGCGCAGATCGCAGCGAACGAAAAGGGCGTGCAAGAGCTGTCGAAGATGGTGGACCAGTTTGGCCTGGATGTCGTGCAGGCCTACATGTGCCACGTGCAGGACAACGCCGAAGAATCGGTGCGCCGCGTGATCACGCAGCTCAAAGACGGGCAGTTCACCCTGCCGCTGGACAACGGCGCGCAGATCAGCGTGTCGGTCAAGGTCAACGTGGCCGAGCGCAGCGCGGTGATCGACTTTGCGGGCACCAGCCCGCAGCAGATGAACAACTTCAATGCCCCGCGTGCCGTGTGCATGGCGGCCGTGCTGTATGTGTTCCGCACGCTCGTGGACGATGACATTCCGCTCAACGCCGGGTGCCTCAAGCCGCTGCAGGTGATCATCCCGCAGGGCTCGATGCTCAACCCCAACCCACCGGCCTCGGTGGTGGCAGGCAATGTGGAAACCTCCACCTGCATCACCAACGCGCTGTTTGGCGCCCTGGGGGTGATGGCGGGCAGCCAGCCCACCATGAACAACTTCACCTTCGGCAATGCGCAGTACCAGTACTACGAAACCATCGCTGGTGGCAGTGGTGCGGGCGCGGTGCTCGATGCATCGGGCCGGGCGGTGCGTGGCTTTGACGGCACCAGCGTGGTCCAGACCCACATGACCAACTCGCGCCTGACCGACCCCGAGGTGCTGGAGTTCCGCTTCCCGGTGGTGCTGGACAGCTACGAGATCCAGCGCGGCTCGGGCGGTGCAGGCCGCTGGGCGGGCGGCGACGGCGGCGTGCGCCGGGTGCGGTTCCTGGAGTCGATGACGGCCAGCATTCTCTCCAACGGGCGCCTGAACCCCGCTTTCGGCATGGCGGGCGGCCAGCCTGGGCGCGCGGGCGCCAACCGGGTGCTGCGCGCCAACGGTCAGGTCGAGGAGCTGGGCCACATCGGCGCTGCATTGATGGAGCCGGGCGATGTGTTCGAGATTTCCACGCCCGGCGGTGGCGGATTTGGAGAGTGCGTCGTGCATTGACCGCAGCGATGAGGGTGGGGCGCTGGCTGCACTTGCCGCCAGCGCTGCCCTCGGTCTCGCCTCGGTTCCGCCGGGTGCGGGGCATGAATGAACCTGGAGAACACGCATGAACTATTTGACCGCTACATCTGGTGTGTCTCAAGGCACCTCCCTGTCTGGAACGCGTGTGGATGTGACCCATCCGGTACCACGGGCCGACGCGGCTCAGGCGCCCACAGCGGCCCGGCGGCGCAGCCGCAGCCTGAGTGTGGGCCAGAAGCTCGCCGCGAGTTTTGGCATCCTGGGCCTGGCCGTGGCGCTGCTGGGGGCCACTACCTGGTTGACGGGTGAGGGCACGGGCCGCCAGGCCGCTCTGCTGACGGCGGAGCAGCTGCCCATCGAACGCTCGGTGCGCGACTGGAAAACGCAGTCGGTGGCCATCGGCCAGATTGCGCTGCGCGCCACGCTGTCGTCGGATGTGTTCCCGCTGGTGGCCGAAATGCGCACGCAGCTGGCTGCCGAAGATGCCCAGCGCAAGCGCATCGAGGCGGCCTTGGCCCAGGCATCGACCGCCGAAAGCACCAAACCCCTGTGGGCCCAGGCCCAGGCGCAGCGGCAGCGCTATGCGGTGCTGCGCGATGCGTTGGTGCAGAACGCGCTCGAAGCCAAGATCATCAGCCAGAAGGAGCTGCAGGAGCATGCTGCCGCCTTGGCCCAGTACCTCCAGACCATCGACCAACTGCTGGCTGCGTCGGAGCAGGCGTCTTTGCGGGCGGGCGACAGCATGATGCGCGACGCCTCACACGCGCAGTGGATCAGCGCGATTGCCGTGCTGGTGGTGGTGGGGCTGTCGGCGTTGTTTGGCTGGCTGCTGCGCCGTTCCATCGTGTTGCCGTTGCGCCAGGCGTCCGACGCAGCTGCCGTGGTGGCGCGGGGCGATCTCACGGTGCGCATGGACACGCAGCGCACCGACGAGATCGGCCAGTTGCTCATGGCGCTCAACAGCATGGTCGAGTCGCTGCACTACGTGGTGACCGAAGTGCGCGACTCGGGCGAATCCATCCATGTGGCCAGCTCCGAAGTGGCGGCGGGTGACACCGACCTGAGCATGCGCACCGAACACGCCGCCAGCAACCTGCAGCAGACGGCGGCCAGCATTGCCCAGCTGGCGCAGATGGTGGCGGCCAATGCCGACAGCACGCGCCAAGCCAACGCGTTAGCGCTCAATGCCACCGAGGTGGCCAGCAAGGGGGGCGAAGTGGTCCACCAGGTGGTCAAGACCATGGAAGAGATCAACGCCAGCAGCAAGAAGATTGCCGACATCGTGGGCATCATCGACGGCATTGCGTTCCAGACCAACATCCTGGCGCTCAACGCCGCCGTGGAGGCCGCCCGTGCGGGCGAGCAGGGGCGTGGCTTTGCCGTGGTGGCCAGTGAAGTACGGGGCCTGGCCGGGCGCAGCGCCAACGCGGCGCGCGAGATCAAGGCGCTCATCTCTGACAGCGTGGCCAAGGTGAGCGATGGCGCCAAACTGGTGGTGACTGCGGGCTCCACCATGGGGGACATTGTGCACAGCGTGGAGCGCGTGACCACGCTGATGTCCGAGATCAACGAGGCCAGCAGCGAGCAGAGCACGCAGATCGGCCAGGTGAGCCAGGCGGTGGACCAGCTAGACCACATGACCCAGCAGAATGCCGCGCTGGTGGAAGAGGGCGCGGCGGCGGCACAAAGCCTCAAGGACCAGGCCAACCGGCTGGCCGGGGCCATGGGGCAGTTTCAGCTCGCCCGGGCAGCGTAAAAATCAATAAAAAAGGGGCCCTGCGCGGGCCCCTTAAGCATTGTTTGCTATTAATTTTGATTACATGCCTGCGTAGTTCGGGCCACCGCCGCCTTCCGGCGTAACCCACACGATGTTCTGCGTGGGGTCCTTGATGTCGCAGGTCTTGCAGTGCACGCAGTTCTGCGCATTGATCTGCAGGCGCTGGGCGTTGCCGCCCTTGGCTTCGTCGGCCACAAACTCGTACACTCCGGCAGGGCAGTAGCGGGCCTCGGGGCCTGCGTACTTGGTCAGGTTGATGTTGACCGGCACGCTCGCGTCCTTGAGCGTGAGGTGGGCGGGCTGGTTCTCTTCGTGGTTGGTGTTGCTGATGAACACGCTGGAGAGGCGGTCGAACGTCAGCTTGCCATCGGGCTTGGGGTAGACGATGGGCTTGCACTCGGCAGCGGGCTTCAGGTAGGCGTGGTCTGGCTTGTCGCGGTGCAACGTCCAGGGGATGTGGCCGCGCAGCACGAACTGCTCGAAACCGTTCATCAGTGTGGCCGTGGTCAGGCCGTACTTGAACCAGTTCTTGAAGTTGCGGTCCTTGTTCAGCTCGGTGTAGAGCCAGCTCTTTTCAAAGGCTTCGGGGTAGGCGGTCAGTTCGTCGTGCTGGCGGCCTGCCACCACGGCGTCGTAGGCGGCTTCGGCGGCCAGCATGCCGGTCTTGATGGCGGCGTGGCTGCCCTTGATGCGGCCCACGTTCAGGTAACCGGCATTGCAGCCCACCAGTGCGCCGCCCGGGAACACCGTCTTGGGCAGGGCATTGATGCCGCTGGCGTTGATGGCACGTGCGCCGTAGGACAGGCGCTTGGCCGTGATCTCGCCCTTCTCGTTCTCGAAGTAGTAGCGGACGTTGGGGTGCGTCTTCCAGCGC
This sequence comes from Acidovorax sp. GW101-11A03, assembly GCF_059424825.1. Lineage (NCBI taxonomy): Bacteria > Pseudomonadati > Pseudomonadota > Betaproteobacteria > Burkholderiales > Comamonadaceae > Acidovorax > Acidovorax sp. GW101-11A03. Next base: position 17,099 of record NZ_JBWKZU010000062.1, read on the forward strand.
TGGAATTCCTCGAACGGGCTCAGGTAGGGGTTGGCGTAACCCAGGCCGGTGACGAAGCCCAGGGCCACCTTGTTGCCCTCCAGGTGGTACAGGAAGGCGCCGCCGTAGGTGTCGTTCTCCATGGGCCAGCCCGCGGTGTGCATCACAAAACCGGGCTGGTGCTTCTTGGGGTCGATTTCCCACAGTTCCTTGACGCCAATGCCAAAGCTCTGCGGGTCGCGGTCTTTGTCGAGGTGGAACTTGGCGATCAGCTGCTTGCCCAGGTGGCCGCGTGCACCTTCGGCGAACACGGTGTACTTGCCCAGCAGCTCCATGCCCAGCTGGAAGTTCTCGGTGGGCTCGCCGTCTTTGCCGATGCCCATGTTGCCGGTGGCCACGCCCTTGACGGAGCCGTTGTCGTTGTAGAGCACTTCGGCAGCGGTGAAACCGGGGAAAATTTCCACGCCCAGGGCTTCGGCCTGTTCGCCCAGCCACTTGGTCAGGTTGCCCAGGCTGATGATGTAGTTGCCATGGTTCTGCGCAAACGGCGGCAGGAACATGTTGGGCACGCGAAAGCCCGATTTTTCAGACAGGAAGATGTAGGCGTCGTCGGTGACGGGCTGGTTCAGTGGGGCGCCCCGCGTTTTCCAGTCGGGGATCAGCTCGGTGAGGGCCTTGGGGTCCATGATGGCGCCCGACAGAATGTGCGCGCCGGGCTCGGAGCCTTTTTCGAGCACCACGACCGAGACATCCTGGCCTTTTTCGGCCGCCAATTGTTTCAGGCGGATGGCTGTGGCCAAGCCGCCAGGGCCGCCGCCAACGACCACCACGTCGTATTCCATGGATTCGCGGGGGCCATATTGGGCGAGGATTTCTTCGTTTGTCATGGGCTTCTCGTCGGGCGTTTGATAATGGACTATTGTCGGCAGAGCATGGGCCAGACCCTGTCTGTCTGGCGACTGATTGTATTCACGGAATATGGACAATCGAACGACCGTTCTTTTTTGATCAGTGGGGAGACTCTAAATGGCATACAGCATCGACTTGTCGGGCCGCGTCGCTTTCATCACCGGCGCATCGAGTGGCCTGGGCGCGCAGTTTGCGCGCACCCTGGCGCGTGCCGGAGCCGGGGTGGTGCTGGCCAGCCGCCGGGTAGAAAAGCTCAAGGAACTGCGCGCCCGCATCGAAGGCGAGGGCGGCGACGCCCATGTGATCGAGCTGGACGTGACCGACCATGCCTCCATCAAATCCGCCGTGGCCCATGCCGAGACCGAGATGGGCTCCATCGACATCCTGATCAACAACTCGGGCGTGAGTACCACGCAACGCCTGCAGGATGTGGCGCCCGAGGACTACGACTTCATCTTCGACACCAATGTGAAGGGCGCTTTCTTTGTGGCGCAAGAGGTCGGCAAGCGCATGCTGGCCCGCTCGCGCGGTGCGGCGCCCGGCAGCTTCACCGGTGGGCGCATCATCAACATCGCGTCGATGGCGGGCCTCAAGGTGCTGCCGCAGATCGGCGCCTACTGCATGAGCAAGGCTGCCGTGGTGCAGATGACCCGGGCCATGGCCATGGAGTGGGGCAAGTTCGGCATCAACACCAACGCCATCTGCCCCGGCTACATCGACACCGAAATCAACCACCACCACTGGGATACCGAGCAAGGCCAGAAACTCATCGCCATGCTGCCGCGCAAGCGCGTGGGCAGCCCGCAGGACCTGGACGCGCTGCTGGTCATGTTGGCCAGCGACCAGAGCCATTTCATCAACGGCGCGGTGATTGCGGCGGACGATGGCTTCGCTGTATGAAGATCGAAATCCCCGAGGTCAAAAAGCTGGTCTTTGAGACGCGCTTCCCCGTGCGCTGGGGCGACATGGACGCAATGGGCCACGTCAACAACACGGTGTATTTCAGGTACCTGGAAACCGCGCGCATCGACTGGATGGTGTCGGTGGGCTGCAACCCCGACCCGCGCGGGCAGGGGCCGGTCATCGTCAATGCGTTCTGCAACTTCTACAAGCAGCTCGAATACCCGGCCGATGTGCTGCTCAAGCTCTACGTGAGCGACCCGGGCCGCACCACGTTCGAGACCTGGGGCACGATGGAACGCGCCGACCAGCCGGGCGTGATCTGCGCGGCAGGCGGGGCCACCACCATCTGGGTGGACTTCCCGCAGCAGAAGGCGGCACCGCTACCGGACTGGATGCGGGCGCTGGTTGCGGCTGACGCGTAGGCCTTGTCAGCCCTGCTTGGTGAAAGCGAGCCTGTCTATGACCGGCGTCCACCGCTGGCCATCGAAGACCGTGGCGCCGTAGATGCCCGCCAGGAGCATCACGCCGTCACCCACTGACAGATTGCCTGCGCAGGAATGCACCGCGTGCGGCACGTCCGCCTCTACCAGTTCGCCCCCGGCGATCTGCCAAAGGCCATAGTCCGAGGTGCACCAGACCCTGCCGCCGTACCAGACCATGTCCTTGAACGGCAGCGTCATACGGCCCTCGTGGATGATTTCCCAACGGTCTTCCCGGCCTCGCAGCACCGAGCCGCCCTGGGCGCCAACATAAACATGGCCGTCACCTGCGCAACACACGTTGTGCAGCAGCATTCTGGACGGCAACGCGCACTGCAGCCAGCGATGCCCGTTGTATCGCCATAGGTCTCCGTAGCCGCCAGCGGCATACAGATCGTTGGATGCAAACCCGTCCACGGAATGGAAGCCCCAGTCCGTGCCAAATTCGAGGCTTTTCCCCGTGCCGGGTTTGGGAAGGATGGAATCGGCGCACAGTGATTCCCATTGACCTACGCCGACTCGGCGGGCGATGGTGCGCCATGGCCCCGCCACATACACATGGCCAAACAGTGTCGAGGCGCACGTGATGGAGCCACGACGAGGCCCATCGGGGCCATACTCAATTTGCTGCTCCATGTCATTTTTGCCACCACCCAGAACGGCCACTTCGCCCGTGCTGTCAATCAACACAGCCTGTTCGACAGGGTGATGGGCAACGGCCAGCTTGGAGCGTAGAAATCCCAGGTACTGACCGCAACCGATGCGGCGTGTGGGCTCGGCATTGACAAAGAAGTTGATCAGACGAATTTGTTTGCCGGTGTCTGAGTCTTGTGAACACCCCTCGTCTGGCTGGTTTTCCCTGAGCAGAAAACTGAACGTGTCACGCGACCTGACAGCGGCGTCTGTCAGGCTGTATCCCTGGAAAAAAGTCTGGTACTCCAGCTCGTTCAGCATTGATGGGCTCTCCTTGCAAGGGCTCCATTGCTTGCGGGTGAGGCGCAGGAGCGGTCGTCAGGCCGGGTGTCAGGCTTTTTGTTTCGGCACCCGTCCCATCAGATAGAACTCGGGGTTGGGCAACATGCCCGCAAAGCTGGCCATGCGGTTGCTCAGCCCAAAGAACGCGGTGATGGCCGCGATGTCCCAGATGTCCTCGTCGTCAAAGCCGTGGGCGTGCAGCGCAGCGAAGTCGGCGTCCTCGATCTCGTGCGAGCGCTGGCAGACCTTCATCGCAAAGTCGAGCATGGCGCGTTCGCGTGGGCTGATGTCGGCCTTGCGGTAGTTCACGGCCACCTGGTCGGCAATGAGGGGTTTCTTTTCATAGATGCGCAGGATCGCGCCGTGCGCCACCACGCAATACAGGCACTGGTTGGCCGCGCTGGTGGTGGTGACGATCATCTCGCGCTCGCCCTTGGTCAGGCTGCCTTCTTCTTTGAGCATGAGTGCATCGTGGTACGCGAAGAACGCGCGCCACTCGGCCGGGCGGCGCGCAAATGCCAGGAACACGTTGGGGATGAAACCCGCCTTCTCCTGCACTTCCACGATGCGTGCGCGGATGTCTTCGGGCAGGGTGTTCAGGTCGGGGAAGGGGTAGCGGCTCACGGCGGTCTCCTATGGTTTTTTGTGGTTCGGGTTGCGGGGCAAGTATCAGGGATGCCACTGGGTGGCTCGTACGGGGCTTTGTGCGGGTGCGGCCGAGTTGCCCGCCAGTGCATACGACAGCTGCGTGGCAGCAGCCATCACGGTTTGCGCCAGCGCTTCTAGTTTTTCCGCGGGCAGTCGCGATGCCGGGCCCGAGATGCACACCGAGCCCATCAGCCGCCAGTGCATGCCGAAGACTGGCGCCGACACGGTGGCCACACCCTGTTCGCGCTCGCCAATCGACCAGTGGTAGCCCTTCCTGCGGATCTCTTCGTAGGCCTTGCCCGGCTCGCCCGAAAACGCCAGGATCACGCGCCCTGGCGAGCCTTTGTCGAGTGGCAGGCCTTCGCCTATGCGGGCGTGGTGGCGCAGGGCCTGCGGGCCTTCCACGCGCACCAGGCAGGTCCGCACATTGCCTTCACGCACGTAAAAGGCAGCGCTTTCGCCCGTGGCAAGGGTCAGCTCACGCAGCGCGGGCTCCAGCACGTTCTGCACATCAAAACCGGCCTGGTAGCGCGCGCCCAGCCAGCCAGCAGCGGGCCCCAGGCGCCAGTCGCCGTCTTCGCGCTGCACCATGAAGCCCGACTGCGCCAGCGTGCGTGCCAGGCGCAGCACTGTCGTCTTGTGCAGGGCGCAGCGGCGGCTCAACTCGGCCAGAGACAGGCTCGATTCACCCAGTGCAAACGCCTCCAGCACCTGCAGGGCGCGTGTGACGGCGATGACACCACCGCCAGGTTCTGGATCGGCCGGAGCCATGGGGCGGGGCGCGGGCGTAAGTGCGAGGGTGGGGGCGGGGGGCTGGGAGGGCTTGGTGGGACGGTTGCTCATGGCGCAATTCGTTTCATTGTATGCAACTGCATTGTATGCGTTGAAACGTCTGCGTACAGTCGCACCCACGGCGCTGGACCAGAACACGGATCACAACAAAGGCCCTGCAGACCGGCGTGACGAACCACCACAACGGAGACAAATCCATGACCGCCTTCACTTCACTTTCGCGCTCCCTGTGCGCTGCCATTCTGGGCCTGGCCGCCGCTGCAGTGCCCACCGGGGCCGCTCTGGCGCAGGCCTTTCCGGGCAAGCCCATCCGCCTCATCGTGCCGTTCCCGCCCGGCGGCGGCACCGACATGATTGCGCGCACCGTGGCGCAAAAGCTCACGGACCAGAACAAGTGGAACGTGATCGTGGACAACCGCCCCGGCGCAGGCGGCAACCTGGGGGTGGACGCCGCGGCCAAGTCGCCTGCCGATGGCTACACGCTGGTCATGGGCCAGACGAGCAACCTGGCCATCAACCCCACGCTCTATCCCAAGCTGCCCTACGACCCGATCAAGGACCTGGTGCCTGTGGCCCTCGTGTCGTCCTCGCCCATCGTGATGGCTGCGCCCGCCAATTCGCCTTTCAAGTCGTATGCCGATGTGGTGGCCGCCGCCAAGGGCAAGCCCGATGCGCTCACGCTGGGCTATTCAGGCAACGGCACTGTGGCCCACCTGGCGGGCGAGCTGGCGGAAGACGCGGCGGGCATCAAGCTGCGCCACATCCCCTACAAGGGCGCCGCCCAGGCCATGACGGATCTGGTGGGCGGGCAGATCGACCTGTACATGTCGTCCGTGCCCACGCTGCTGGGCCAGGTGCGCAACGGCAAGCTCAAGGTCATTGCCATCACCTCGGCCAAGCGCTCGCCGCAACTGCCCGATGTGCCCACGCTGGCCGAGTCCGGCTACAAGGGCTTCGAGGCCGTGACCTGGTTCGGCATCCTGGCACCCGCCGGTACACCAGCCCCCATCGTGGCGCAGCTCAACAAGGCCATCAACGCGGCCCTGCAGCAGCCCGATGTGGCTGACAAGCTGCGTTCTGAAGGCGGTGAGGTGTTGGGCGGCACGGCCGAGCAGTTCAGCCAGCTGCTCAAAGCCGAAGTGCCGCGCTGGGCCAAGATCGTGAAGGATTCGGGCGCCAGCCTGGACTGACAGCGTCGCCCGCGTCGCAGCCCCACCCACGCTCACACAGCCATCGCCATGTCCCGCGATTGCCTTGTCACGCCCGTACCGTTCTCGGTGGGCACCACCGTGCCGCGCACGGCACTGCCCGCCGGGGCTTGCGACTGCCATGTGCATGTGTACGACCAGCGCTTTCCTGCCGCACCCGGTGCCAGGCTGCTGCCGCCCGATGCGTCAGCGCAGGACTACCGCGCGCTGCAGCGGCGCATCGGCACCACGCGGGTGGTGCTGGTCACGCCCTCGACCTATGGCACCGACAACCGCTGCCTGCTTGCAGGGCTGGCCGCATTCGCAGCCATGGGCGTGGAGGCACGTGGCGTGGCGGTGATCGACGGGCACGAAAGCGATGCCGAGTTGCAGCAGCTGCACGCCGCCGGCGTGCGCGGCGCGCGGCTGAACCTGTCGCTGGGGGTGTCCGGCTCGGTGGATTCCATCGTGCCGCTGGCCCGGCGCATTGCGCCCTGGGGCTGGCATTTGCAGCTGCTGATGCCGCCGGATCTGCTGGCCGGGCTGGGCGCCGTGCTGCGGCAGTTGCCCGTGCCGCTGGTGTTTGACCACTTTGGGCGCATTCCCCCCGCGCAGGCAGCGCACCATGCCGCACATGCGGTGCTGCTGGGGCTGCTGCAAAGCGGGCAGGCGTGGGTGAAGCTGTCCGGCGGCTACATAGTGAGCAGCATGCATTCGGTGGAAGACCCGCTGCTGGACGCGCTGGCCGCCAGCTACCTGCAGTGTGCGCCCGGGCGTGTGCTGTGGGGCAGCGACTGGCCGCACGCCACGGCAACGGCTGGCGTACAGCCCCTGCCCGATGACGCCCGCCAGGTGGACCGCCTCGCGGACTGGACCGCAGCCTGCGGCGGCCCCGCGCTGCTGCGCCAGGTGCTTGTGAATAACCCGCAGGCGCTCTACGGCTTCGGCCGACCGCTGTGAAACCCCTTGTTTGATTGTTTGGAAGGCATTGCCATGACCCCCACTTCACGCCCCCTCCATCACATCTCCCGTCGCAGCCTGCTGGCCCTGGGGGGCGCCATGCTGGCCGCCCCTGCATGGGCGCAGGCCGACTGGCCCGGCGGCAAACTCATTACCTGGGTGGTGCCGTACCCTGCAGGCGGCAGTACCGACGTGCTGGGCCGCAACATCGCGCAGCGCCTGGGCCCGGCATTGGCCACCAACGTGGTCGTGGACAACAAGGCGGGCGCCACCGGCACCATTGGCGCAGCCTTTGTGGCCAAGGCGCAGCCAGACGGCCTGACGCTGCTGGGCACCTCCATCGGCCCGCAGGCGATTGCGCCGCACCTCATGCCCAAGCTGCCTTACGACCACATTGCGGCGTTCGAGCCCGTGGTCACCGTGGGCACCATCCCGCACATCCTGGTGGTGGGGGCCAACCAGCCGTTCAAGACCGTGGCCGACCTGCTGGCAGCAGCCAAGGCGCAGCCGGGCAAGCTGGCGTTTGCCTCGGGCGGCAACGGCACCATCCTGCAGATGCAGGGCGAGCTGCTGCAGCAGCAAACCGGCGCGCGCTTCATCCATGTGCCCTACAAGGGCGATACCCCGGCGCTGCAGGACACGCTGGCCGAACAAGTGCAGTTCATGTTTGCACCGGCCGCCGCCGCGCTGCCCCATGTGCACGCGGGCAAGCTGCGTGCGCTGGCCGTCACGTCGGCCCAGCGCCTCAAGTCCCTGCCATCCGTGCCCACGATGGGCGAGGTCGGCATGAAGGACTTCGTGGTCGAGCAGTGGCAGGCCGTGTTTGCACCCGCCAGAACGCCCACGGCCGTGGTGCAGCGCCTGAACCAGGAAATCAACAAGGCCATGAAAGACCCCGCTGTGGTGACTTTGGCCGACAAGCTGGGCGTGACGCTGGTGGGGGGCACGCCCCAGCAACTGGGCGACCTGCAAAAGGCCGACTCCGCCAAGTGGGCCAAGGTGATCAAAGACGGAAACATCCAGGCCGACTGATGGGCGCGCCTGCCAGCCCCCTCCACCCCTTTTACTTTTCTACCTGATGGAACAACCATGAACCAACTCCCAGAAATCATCCGCACCATCGAGCGTGTGGGCGCCGACGTCGTGGCCAAAGCCTCCACCTTCCAGGCCGCCATCCTGTCTGACGTGTCAGGCCGCCGCGGCACCATGCATGGCCGCGTGGCGCCTGTGCACCAGAGCATGAAGGTGGCTGGCCCCGCCTTCACCGTGGAGGTGCGCCCCGGCGACAACCTCATGATCCACGCTGCCATCGCCCTGGCCCAGCCGGGCGATGTGCTGGTGATCGACGGCAAGGGCGACCAGACGGCCGCCCTCATGGGCACGCTGATGCTCAGCGCTTGCAAGAAGCGCGGCCTGGCGGGCGTGATCGTGGATGCGTCCATCCGCGACAAGCTGGAAATTCTGGAGCTGGACTTCCCCGTGTTCAGCG
>NZ_JBWKZU010000063.1:0-25395 GCF_059424825.1 Acidovorax sp. GW101-11A03
AGGTAGGCACGGGCATAGATGCCGGGGGCGCTGTGGCCCTGGATGTAGAGCAGGTCGCCGCCGTGGCCTTCGCTCTCGGCATGCCAGAAATGGTTGAAACCGGCGCCAAACATGCTGGCCACCGAGGCGAACGAACCGATGTGACCACCCAGGTCGCCGCCGTCGGCGGGGTTCAGGCGGTTGGCGCGCACGACCATCGCCATGGCGTTCCAGCGCATGTAGGCGCGCAGGCGCTTTTCGATGGCGATGTTGCCGGGGCAGTGCGCCTCTTTTTCGGGCTCGATGGTGTTGACGTAACCCGTATTGGCGGAGAACGGCAAATCAATGCTGCTCTGGCGGGCGTGTTCAAGAAGCTGCTCCAGGAGGAAATGGGCGCGCTCAGGGCCCTCCTTGTCGATCACGGCGGACAGCGCGTCCATCCATTCACGGGTTTCCTGTTGATCGGCGTCCGTGCCGATGCCGAAACCGGCCTGAGGGTCGGGCTGAGCTGACATGCTTTGTCTCCTGTAGATGTGGCAGCAAATTTAGTACGTTGGCTCTAGTTTCGCACATTTTTTGAGAATTTCAAATGGTGCCTATGCATTTCATATTGCAATATTTTGCTGCGGGCGCACATACACTGAATGGAGGAATGCAACACACGGCTCCCCTACACTTGCAGGATGGATTCGATGCCCCCTGCCCCCTCCCCCACGGTGCCGACCGTGGCTGCGCCGATACGCTGGTGGCGCAAGTGGTGGCGCGGCTTGTCGCCCACCCGCCAAGACCGTTTTGCGGCACTTGCCCCCCTCGCGGCGGTGCTGATGTTTCTGGCGGCCATCGTGGCGGCCTTCTGGTACCTGCGGGCCGAAGAGGCCGAGCGCGAGCAGGAAGCCCTGCGGCGCGATGTGGAATACGCCCAGCAGCGCGTGCGCCTGCGCCTGCTGGAGCGCCAGGAACAGCTCATGCGCATTGCACGCGACCTGTCCAACCAGGACCTGGGCCGCGCTGAATTCGTAGTCCGCGCCGAAGCGCTGATCAGCCAGTACCCCGAGCTGCAGGCCATCACCTGGATCGACGACCGCCGCCGCATCCGCGCCAGCCATGCCGCTCCCACCCTGGCCAGCAGCGAGCTGCGCATTGCGGGCGAGGTGCTCAAGCCCGGCGACACGGCCGACACCTTTGGCCTGGCGCGCGACCTGCAGCAGCCCGTGTATGCGCAGCCTGCCGCCACCTCGGGCGACGCCACCCCGCTGCTGCAGCTGCAGGTGCCGCTCAACAACCAGGGCAAGTTCAGCGGCGTGGTGCTGGGCGAGTACTCCATCGACAGCTTGCTGCGCTACGGCACCCCTACCGAGGTGCTGGCGCGCTACGCGGTGACGCTGCTCGACAGCAAGAACCAGGTGCTGGCGGGCACGCCGCTCGGGCCACGCAACAAGGCCACGCAGTTGCTGCCCTGGACACCCAAGGCCAACGAATACGAGATCCCCGTCTCGCCGGTCGGCAACGGCCTGGTGCTGCGCGCGCAGGCCTACCGCACGTCACTCGGCGTGGTGGGCAGCGGCCTGTTCTGGCTGGTGGGCACCCTCAGTGCGATGACAGCCTGGATGCTGATTGCCACCTGGCGCCACACCCGGCGCCGGATGCAGGCACAAGAGGCGCTGGTGGCCGAAACCAACTTCCGCCGCGCGATGGAAAACTCCATCCTTACCGGGATGCGCGCCCTGGACATGGAAGGCCGCATCAGCTACGTGAACGCCGCCTTCTGCCAGATGACGGGCTGGAGCGCAGAGGAGCTGGTCGGCCTGAAAGCGCCCTTCCCCTACTGGCCCGAGGCCGACCACGAGACCCTGCAGGCCAAGCTGCGCGACGAGCTGCGCGGCAACACCATGGCGGGAGGCTTTCAGGTGCGCGTCAAACGCAAGAGCGGCACGCTGTTCGACGCGCGGCTGTATGTGTCGCCGCTGATCGACGCCCACGGCCACCAGACCGGCTGGATGACCTCGATGACCGACATCACCGAGCCCAACCGCATCCGCGAGCAGCTCTCGGCCTCGCACGAGCGCTTCACCATCGTGCTGGAATCGCTGGATGCGTCGGTGTCTGTGGCACCGCTGGGCAGCGAGGAGCTGCTGTTTGCCAACAAGCTCTACCGCCAGTGGTTCGGCTCACAAACCGGTGGGCACCTGCAACTGGTGGCACAGGCGGGCGTGGTGCCCGTGGCGGGCAAAGAGCACAGCGGCATGGACGATGAAGACGGCCTGATGGGCCTGCCCACCGACCCGCTGACCAGCGCCCGCACCGAGAACGCCGAAATCTACCTGCCCGACCTGGGCAAATGGCTGGAAGTGCGCTCGCGCTACCTGAACTGGGTGGACGGCCGTCTGGCGCAGATGGTGATCGCCACCGACATCACCCCCCGCCGCCTGGCCGAGGAGCAGGCCGAACGCCAGGCCGAGCGCGCCCAGTCGGTGAGCCGCCTCATCACCATGGGAGAGATGGCATCGAGCGTGGCGCACGAGCTGAACCAGCCGCTCACCGCCATCAACAACTACTGCAGCGGCATGGTCTCGCGCATCCAGAGCGGCCAGCTGACCGAAGAAGCCCTGCTCACCGCCCTGCAGAAAACGGCCCACCAGGCCCAGCGTGCAGGCCAGATCATCCAGCGCATCCGGTCCTTCGTGAAAAAGAGCGAGCCCAACCGGGCGCTGGCCGACGTGCACTCCATGGTGAACGAGGCCGTGGAACTGGCCGACATCGAGCTGCGCCGCCACAACGTGCGCCTGACCCACTATGTGGCCGCCCGCCTCCCGCCCGTGATGGCCGACACCATCCTGATCGAACAGGTGCTGGTCAACCTGATGAAGAACGGCGCCGAAGCCATCCAGCACGCCAATCGCCCCGCTGCGGGCCGCAGCGTGGAGCTGCGCGTGGTGCCCAAGCAGATCGACGACCGCCAGGTGGTGGAGTTTTCGGTGCAGGACACCGGCAAGGGCCTGGCACCCGAAGTGCTCGAACGGCTGTTCGAAGCCTTCTTCTCCACCAAGGCCGAAGGCATGGGCATGGGCCTCAATTTGTGCCGCAGCATCGTCGAGTCGCACCAGGGCCGGATGCAGGCGGAGAACCTCTACAATGGCCCGGAGGTCATCGGCTGCAGGTTCTCCTTCTGGCTGCCGCTTGCCAAGCCTGCTGATGGCACTACAAATTCTGTAGCAAACGTACAAACCCCAAGGACTGTTGCATGAGCTTGATTCCGAAAAAAGGCACTGTTTACGTTGTAGACGACGACGAGGCCGTCCGCGATTCCCTGCAGTGGCTGCTGGAAGGCAAGGACTACCGCGTACGTTGCTTTGATTCGGCCGAGACCTTTCTCTCCCGCTACGACCCGCGCGAAGTGGCGTGCCTGATCGTGGACATCCGCATGGGTGGCATGACAGGCCTGGAGCTGCAGGACCGCCTGATCGAGCGCAAGTCACCCCTGCCCATCGTCTTCATCACCGGCCACGGCGACGTGCCCATGGCCGTGAACACCATGAAGAAAGGCGCGCTGGACTTCATCCAGAAGCCTTTTGACGAAGAAGAACTGGTCGGCCTGGTCGAACGCATGCTGGACCACGCCCGCGAGAGCTTCGCTGGCTACCAGCAGGCCGCCAGCCGTGACGCCTTGCTCTCCAAGCTCACCAGCCGCGAAGCCCAGGTGCTCGAACGCATCGTTGCCGGCCGCCTGAACAAACAGATCGCTGATGACCTGGGCATCAGCATCAAGACGGTGGAGGCACACCGCGCCAACATCATGGAAAAGCTCAACGCCAACACCGTGGCCGACCTGCTCAAAATCGCCCTGGGCCAGAACGCACCCAAGGGCTGATATTTACTCACTTTTTTATAGCTTCTTGCGCTTATCCAGTGCGCGCAGATGGCATTTTTGACCAGTATTTTTTGATATGACAGCACAGCTCATCGATGGCAACGCCCTCTCCCGCCAACTGCGCGCCGACGTGGCGCAGCGCGCGGCGGCCCTGAAAACCCGGGGCGTCACGCCCGGGTTGGCCGTGGTGCTGGTGGGCGACAACCCGGCCAGCCAGGTCTACGTGCGCAACAAGGTCAAGGCCTGCGAAGACAGCGGCCTGCACTCGGTCCTCGAAAAGTACGACGCCGACATGACCGAGGCCGCACTGCTGGCCCGTGTCGAAGCACTCAACAATGACCCGGCCATCCACGGCATCCTGGTGCAGCTGCCCTTGCCCAAACACATTGATGCGCAAAAGGTGATCGAAGCCATCTCGCCTGCCAAGGACGTGGACGGCTTCCACATTGCCAGCGCGGGCGCGCTGATGACCGGCATGCCCGGCTTCTGGCCCTGCACGCCCTACGGCTGCATGAAGATGCTGGAGAGCATCGGCTACAACCTCAAGGGCAAACACGCCGTGGTCATCGGCCGCAGCAACATCGTGGGCAAGCCCATGGCGCTCATGCTGCTGGGCCAGAACGCCACCGTCACCATCTGCCACAGCGCCACACAGGACCTGAAGGCCCAGACGCTGCAGGCCGACGTGGTCGTGGCCGCGGTGGGCAAGCGCAATGTGCTCACAGCCGACATGGTCAAGCCCGGCGCCGTGGTGATCGACGTGGGCATGAACCGCAACGACGAAGGCAAACTCTGCGGCGACGTGGACTTTGACGGTGTCAAGGAAGTGGCGGGCTGGATCACCCCCGTGCCTGGCGGGGTTGGCCCCATGACCATTACCATGCTGCTGGTCAACACCATCGAAGCCGCCGAGCGCACCGCTGCGCACTGAGCTCGCCGCACAGTGCCCCCGAGGTCGGCATCGGCCGCTTTGCAACTTGAACCTGTGCCACCTGGCGCCATCTAATTTCGCATGAGCAACGCCCTTCTCGACTTCTCCGACCTCCCCCTGTTCGACCGCATCACGCCGCAGGACGTCGCCCCGGCGATGGATGTGCTGCTGGAGCGCGCCAACCAGGCGCTGGAGACGGTCACCGCCCCGGATTTTCCGGCCCGCTGGGACGCCATTGCCAAGGTGCTGGATGTGGCCACCGAGCAGCTGGGGCGCTCCTGGGGCGCCGTGAGCCACCTTAACAGCGTGGCCGACACGCCCGAGCTGCGGGCCGCCTACAACGCCGCCCTGCCCCGTGTCACCGAGTTCTGGACCCGCCTGGGCGCCGACGAACGCCTGTACGCCAAGTACAAGGCCATCGATCCCGCCAGCCTCACGCCCGAGCAGCGCCAGGCCCATTCGAATGCCGTGCGCAACTTTGTTCTCTCCGGCGCCGAGCTGACCGGTGCCGCCAAGGAACGCTTCGCTCAGATCCAGGAACGCCAGGCCGAGCTGAGCCAGAAGTTCAGCGAAAACGCGCTGGACGCGACCGACGCATACGCCTACTACGCCACCGCAGAAGAGCTGGAGGGCATCCCTTCTGACGTACAGCAGGCCGCCCTGGTTGCGGCGCAGGCCGAAGGCAAATCAGGCTACAAGCTCACGCTCAAGATGCCCTGCTACCTGCCGGTAATGCAGTTTGCCGCGCGCAGCGACCTGCGCGCCAAGCTCTACCGCGCCTATGTCACCCGTGCCTCTGAGCAGGCCGAAGGCGACGGCCGCAAATTTGACAACTCCGCACTCATTGGCGAGATCCTGGCGCTGCGCCGCGAAGAAGCCCAGTTGCTGGGCTACGCCAACTTCGGCGAAGTGTCCGTGGTGCCCAAGATGGCACAGTCGCCCGCCGAGGTGATCCGCTTCCTGCGCGACCTGGCCCGCCGCGCCCGCCCATATGCCGAGAAGGATGTGGCCGACCTGCGCGCCTTTGCCGCCGAGCACCTGGGTTTGAATGATCCACAGGCCTGGGACTGGCCCTACATCTCTGAAAAACTCAAGGAAGCCCGCTACGCATTCAGCGAGCAGGAGCTCAAGGAATACTTCACCGCGCCCAAGGTGCTGGCGGGACTGTTCAAGATCATCGAGACACTGTTCGAAGTGTCGATCCGCCGCGACTCGGCCCCAACGTGGCACCCGGCGGTCGAGTTCTACCGCATCGAGCGCAACGGTGCCCTGGTCGGCCAGTTCTACCTGGACCAGCCCGCCCGCACCGGCAAACGCGGCGGCGCCTGGATGGACGATGTCCGCACCCGCTGGCAGCGCCCGGACACCGGCGTGCTGCAGATGCCCGTGGCCCACCTGGTCTGCAATTTTGCAGATGGCGTGGACGGCAAACCGCCCCTGCTCACGCACGACGACGTGATCACGCTGTTCCACGAATTCGGCCATGGCCTGCACCACATGCTCACGCAGGTGAACGAGCGCGATGTCTCCGGCATCGGCGGCGTGGAATGGGATGCGGTGGAGCTGCCCAGCCAGTTCATGGAGAACTTCTGCTGGGAATGGGACGTGCTCAAGCACATGACCGCCCATGTGGATACGGGCGAACCCCTGCCCCGCGCCCTGTTCGACAAAATGATCGCGGCCAAGAACTTCCAGAGTGGCATGGCCACGCTGCGCCAGATCGAGTTTGCGCTGTTCGACATGCTGCTGCACACCGAACACGACCCGGCCCAAGACTTCATGCCGCTGCTGACCCAGGTACGCCAGGAAGTGGCCGTGCTGCAGCCGCCAGCCTTCAGCCGCACGGCCCACACCTTCAGCCACATCTTTGCGGGTGGCTACGCCGCCGGTTACTACAGCTACAAGTGGGCCGAGGTGCTCAGCGCCGATGCTTATGCAGCGTTTGAAGAAACGACAGGCAACGACGGGCTGCCCAGCGCTGAAACCGGACGCCGCTACCGCGAAGCGATTCTGGAAGCGGGCGGTAGCCGCCCCGCCATGGAGTCCTTCAAGGCCTTCCGGGGCCGCGAACCCAGCCTGGACGCCCTGTTGCGCCACCAGGGCATGGCGGAAGAACTGACCGCCTGAGCCCATGGAAAGCACAGGCCCGCACGATCCCGCAGTGCAGCCACAACGAACTGGAATAAGGAGAACAACCATGCACAAGCCCTTGTTGGCCCCCCTGTTGGCCACGTTGCTGATGACCTTGGCTGGCGCCAGTGCCCAGGCGCAAGGCGTGTATCGCATCGTCGGGCCCGACGGCAAGGTGACCTTCTCCGACCGCCCGCCCGCCGATGCACCGGCCCAAGCTGCACGCACCACGGGTGCGGCGCCAGCCGCCGCCAGTGGCAATGCCAGCCTGCCCTACGAACTGCGGCAGATCGCCACACGGTTCCCGGTCACGATTTACACCGGCAATGATTGCGCCCCTTGCACGGGCCTGCGCAACGCCTTGGTGGCGCGGGGTGTGCCGTTCACCGAACGCACGGTGACCACCAGCGAAGACGCAGCGGCCCTGCAGCGCCTGAGCGGATCGACCAGCCTGCCCTTTGGCAGCATTGGGGGCCAGCAGCTGGTCGGGTTCTCGGACGCGGAATGGACGCAGTACCTGGACGCGGCGGGCTATCCCAAGCAGTCGCAGCTGCCGTCCAGCTACCGCCCTCCCGCAGCCACGCCGCTGGTGGCAGTCAAGGCCGTGGAAGCAGTGCCTAGCGAAGAGAAGCCTAAGGCCCCCACCCCTTCACGCCCTGCGCCTGCGGCCCGTCCTGCTGAAGGCCCAACGCCCAGCAACCCGGCGGGCATCCGCTTCTGACAGGCACCCGCGCGCCGCAACGCCAGTCACATAATAAAGAAGGGGTCCCGTGGGACCCCTTCTTTTTTAGAACTCTGTGATGCCATCACGGGCACTGTGCCCCGAGGGCTCCGCCTGGCGACGGGCCACTTCAGCGGGAATAGTCCAGCGTCTTGACCCCCTGGGCCGTCCCCAGCAGGCACACCGTGGCTTTCTGGTGGGCAAACACCCCCACGGTCACCACGCCCGGCCACTGGTTGATTTGTGACTCGAACGCCAGCGGGTCGGTGATAGACAGGCCCTTGACATCCAGGATGTGCTGACCGTTGTCGGTCACCAGCGGCTGGCCATCCTTGAGCCGCAGGCTGGCCTGGCCGCCCATGGCTTGGAAACGGCGCGCAATGTGGTTGGCCGCCATGGGGATCACCTCGACAGGCAAGGGGAATTGCCCCAGCGCCTGGACCAGCTTGGACTCATCGGCGATACAGACAAACCGCGCGGCCAGGGCGGCCACGATCTTCTCGCGCGTCAGCGCCGCACCGCCGCCCTTGACCATGTGGCCCTGGCCATCGATCTCGTCGGCGCCATCGATGTAGACGGAGAGCGACTCCACTTCGTTGGCGTCGAACACCGCAATGCCCAGCGCCTTCAGGCGCTCGGTACTTGCCACGGAGCTGGACACCGCGCCCTTGATCTGGTCCTTCATGCCTGCCAGCGCATCGATGAACTTGTTGACCGTGGAGCCTGTGCCCACCCCCACAATCTCGCCGGGCACCACGTATTGCAGCGCGGCTTGGCCAACCAGGGTCTTGAGTTCGTCTTGGGTCAGGGGATTCATCGTCGTCATGGGAGAAAATCGGGGGTAATCCTGAATTATCCCCCCATGTCCCTGATCCCCTACGCCCTCACCCGCCCCTTTCTCTTTGGCATGGACGCCGAAGCCGCCCACGAACTCACCATGGACATGCTGGCACGCGGGCAACGCACGCCGCTGCAGTGGGCCTGGTGCAACGAAACAGTGGACGACCCCATCACGCTGGCGGGCCTGACCTTTCCCAACCGGGTGGGCATGGCGGCGGGTCTGGACAAGAACGCACGCTGCATCGACGCACTGGGCGCCATGGGGTTTGGTTTTGTGGAGGTGGGCACCGTCACCCCCAAGGCCCAGCCAGGCAACCCCAAGCCACGCATGTTCCGACTGCCCGAGGCCCGCGCCCTCATCAATCGCCTGGGCTTCAACAACGAAGGGCTGGAGGCCTTTTTGCGCAACGTGCAGCAGGCGCAGTTTCGCAAGCAAAACCGCCGCAACCCCATGCTGCTGGGCCTGAACATCGGCAAGAACGCCACCACCCCCATCGAGAACGCCACCAGCGACTACCTCACTTGCCTGGAAGGGGTGTATCCGCACGCGGACTACGTGACGGTCAACATCAGCTCGCCCAACACGCAAAATCTGCGTGCGCTGCAAAGCGATGCGGCGCTGGATGCCCTGCTCTCCGCCATCGCCGAGCGCCGCGAAGCACTGGCAACCCAACACGCCAGGCGCGTGCCCGTGTTCGTGAAAATTGCCCCCGACCTGGATGAAGCCCAGGTAGCGGTGATTGCCGCGACACTGCAGCGCCATGGCATGGACGGCGTGATCGCCACCAACACCACCATCAGCCGTGCAGTCGTGCAAGGCATGCGCCACAGCGAAGAAACCGGCGGGCTCAGCGGCGCCCCGGTGCTGGAAGCCAGCAATCAGGTTATCCGGCAACTGCGTGCCGCACTGGGCAGCCGCTTTCCCATCATTGGCGTGGGCGGAGTGATGAGCGCCGAAGACGCTGTGAGCAAGGTCCGCGCAGGCGCCGATGTGGTGCAGATCTACACCGGCCTGATCTATGAAGGGCCCGCCCTGGTGGTCAAGGCGGCCAAGGCCATCAAGGCCATGGGCTGAGGCCGTTCCAAGGGATTTGCTTTTCCCTTGGCTCAAAAAAAGAGCCACTGTGCAGTGGCTCTTTTCATGGGACGGGCCTGGCGCGGCCAAGTGCTTATCGCCGCAGGCGCAGCAGCATGGGCAGCAGGACACCCGCCCAGCGGATCAACCGCCGTGGCCCGGCCACCACAGCCACACCCGCGATGGCCGCCACGGCCAAGGGGTGCTCGCGGGCAAAGCCTGCGGCGCGCAATGCGAACGAGTCCTCCGCGCCCCCTGCGGCGGCACGCTGGCTCTCTGTCAAGGCCTGGGCCTGGGCCCGCGCAGCACGGCGCGCGCGCAGCCGTTCGCGCTGCAGGGCGATGCGGTCCAGGATGCGCTGCTGCTGGGCCGTGGGCCTGGGCAGCGCAGGTCCGCCTTGCTCAGGCGCGACGGGCCGGGAAGAGGTAGACGGGGTACTCACAGACGCTCCTTGATGTCTCGCCAGTCCTGGGCCAGCTCACTGCGCGTCAATGCAAAACCATTGCCTGCGCGCTGTGCCACCGACACCAGCGCCACCAGGGCGGCTACCCACCCCAGCGTCCAGACGCCCGCCACCAGCCAAGCAACCAGGGTGCGCTGCGGCGTGTCCCAGAAGTGCACCAGCACGGCGATCGACAGCATGATCAGCGCCACCACCGTAAGCCCGGTGACCACAATGGTCAGCACCAGCAGTTGCTGAACCCGCTGCTTCAGATCGGCCCACTCCAGGCGGGCCAGGTCCACACGGTCTTCCACCGCAATGGCCCCCTCGATCACGTTGGCGCGCCAGCGCGCCGCCAGGCCCTCCAGGCCCAGAAGCGACAGCCAGTTCATGCGGGAAGGCCCTCAGGGCCCGCCATGGTCAGCGTGCGCATGGCGCGGCGCTCAGCGGCGCGCCAGCAGGAAACCGACCAGGGCCCCCACAGCCAGTGCAGCGCCTGCCACACGCCAGGGTTCATCATGGGCATAACGGTCGGCCGCAATGGCTGCCTCCTTGGCCTGGCGGGCGGCATCCTGTGCGGCACGCACCGCAGATTCGCGCACGTTGTGCATGCCATCGTCCAGGCGCTGGCGCAGCAGCTTGATCTCTGGCACCGTGTCCAGGTCCTTGTTGGCCAGCAGGCCACGCAGGTCGGAAACCAGTTTTTCCAGTTCGCCTTGGGTGGTGGTGGTGTCGGAAGCAGTCATACAAGCAGCCTTTCTTTCAATCAACAAGCGGTTTGGAAAACCCTAGAACAGGGACCTCGGGCCATCTTAGCCACCCGCCCAGAGACCCCTCGTAGGACGGGGACGCAAGAGGTTACCGATTGCAACGAATTTGCCCCAGATCAACCTTCAAACCAGCGCGGCCACATGCTCCGCAATGGCCAGGGAACTGGTCAAACCGGGCGATTCGATGCCAAACAGGTTGACCAGTCCGGGCACGCCATGGACCGCAGGCCCCTGGATCACAAAATCGGCCGCAGGCTGGCTCGCACCGTGGATCTTGGGGCGGATGCCTGCATACCCCGGGGCCAGTGCACCATCCCGCAGACCGGGCCAGTACTTGCGCACCTCCGCGTAGAAGGCATCGCCCCGCGTTGGGTCCACCAGCAGGTCGTCGGCCGATGTGACCCACTGCACATCCGGCCCGAACTTGGCTTGGCCGCCCAGGTCGAGCGTAAGGTGCACCCCCAGACCTGCGGCCTCGGGCACCGGGTAGATCAGATGGCTGAAGGGTGCTTTACCGGTCAATGTGAAATAGCTGCCCTTGGCAAAGTGGGCCGTAGGCACATGGGCAGGGCCCAACCCCACAAAACGGGCAGCCAGGACCGGTGCGTACAGGCCCGCCGCGTTCACCACCGCGCGTGCCTGCAGGCGCGTGCCATCAGATGCTTCCAAAACAATAGCATCTTCCGCACACTGGGCGCGCGCAAGAGGCGAATTAAACGCCACAAGTCCGCCCGCGTTCTCCAGGTCGCCCTGCAGGGCCAGCATCAGCGCATGGCTGTCCACGATGCCCGTGCTGGGTGAGTACAACGCGCCCACACATTCCAGCGCGGGCTCCAGCGCCAGGGCCTCGTCACGGCTGAGCCACTGCAGGTCGAGCACGCCATTGGCCCGCGCACGCGCCTGGATAGACTCCACGCTGGCCAGTTGCGCGGCCGAGGTGGCCACCAGCAGCTTGCCGCAGCGCCGGTGCGGCACCCCGCGTTCGGCGCAATAGGCGTAGAGCAGCTCCTTGCCCCGCACACACAGTTGCGCCTTGAGCGAACCGGTGGGGTAGTACAGCCCGGCATGGATCACTTCGCTGTTGCGCGAGCTGATGCCTGTGCCAATGGCATCGGTCGCCTCCAGCACCATCACCTCGCGCCCCTGCAAGGCCAGCGCGCGGGCCACGGCCAGACCCACCACACCAGCGCCCACCACCACACAATCCACCGTATCGGTCATTCGCTCGCTCCTTCCGCTGCAAACCAGCCCTTCTCCCCCAGGCTGGTGTTATGCCTGCTCAAACCCATCCAGCACATTGACGGCGTTGGTCCCCAGCTCAGCGGCGGCATACCCACCCTCCAGCACAAACACGGTGGGCAGCCCCAGGCGGGCCAGGCGCTCGCCCAGTCGAGTGAAGTCGGCGGATGCCAGCGCGAAGCGGGAGATCGGGTCGCCCTCGAAGGCATCGAGGCCCAGCGAGATCACCAGTGCATCGGCCTGGTAGCCTCCGATGCGCGTACAGGCCTGCTCCAGGGCTTCGAACCAGGTGGCAGCGCTGGTGCCTGCTGGCAGCGGCAGGTTCAGGTTGTAGCCAGTTCCCTTGCCCTCCCCCACTTCGTCCGCATGGCCCAGGTAGAACGGGTACTCGGTGCGCGGGTCGCCATGGAGGCTGACGAAAAGCACATCGTCGCGGGCGTAGAAGATGCTTTGTGTACCGTTGCCATGGTGGTAGTCCACATCCAGCAAGGCCACGCGCCGGGCGCCCTGGTTGCGCAATGCTTGTGCTGCCACGGCGGCGTTGTTCAGGAAGCAGTAGCCGCCCATGAAGTCGGGGCCTGCATGGTGGCCGGGCGGTCGCGTGCAGCAAAAGGCGGCGCGGTCACCCTTTGCCACGCGTGCAGCCGCGCTCGCTGCAGCATCAGCCCCGGCCTTGGCTGCTGCCCAGGTGCCTGCAGCCATGGGCGTGCCGTTGTCTATGGAGTACAGCCCCAGCCGGGCCACGAAGTTGTCTGGCTCGACATCGCTGCGCAGTGTGCGCACCGGCCAGACGGAGGGAAAGGGCTGAACCGTTGCATTGGCAACCGGGTCCAGCGCCAGCCACTGCTGCCAGGCGGTCTGCAAAAAGCCGAGGTAGCGCGGTGCATGCACCTGGGCCAGCACGGGGCTGCTGTCCACGTCCGGGGCCAGCATGCTGTGGCCGCGCGCACGCAGGGCCTCTTCCACGTAGTCCACCCGTGCAGGCTTCTCGAAACAGGGCACCCGCTCCCCTCGGAAGAACTCATGGACGGGAGCATGCCCCTGGTGCAGGGGATTGTGGAAAGTGATCATCGGATTGGTGCCAGCAAGCAGTGGGGGAAAAGCGCAGCGGGCACACGCCGCTGCAATCCATCAAGCCCAACACTGTAGCGGCATGGCAAGGCGCGCCAGCCAAGTGGCACCCGCATGCATGCAGGCAATAAAAAACCCCTGCAGACCAGAAATCTGCAGGGGTTTGGGATTGGTGGGTGATACATGGATCGAACATGTGACCCCTGCCGTGTGAAGGCAGTGCTCTACCGCTGAGCTAATCACCCGTCGCAACCACCTTGGAGCAAGATAGCGCGAAAGTCTGTCTAAAGCGTGGTGGGTGATACATGGATCGAACATGTGACCCCTGCCGTGTGAAGGCAGTGCTCTACCGCTGAGCTAATCACCCGTCGCAACCACCTTGGAGCAAGATAGCGCGAAAGTCTGTCTAAAGCGTGGTGGGTGATACATGGATCGAACATGTGACCCCTGCCGTGTGAAGGCAGTGCTCTACCGCTGAGCTAATCACCCGTGTCGCTGTGACAAGCCTTAGATTATGGCACAGCTTTTCAGGCTTGTTGAGAAGTTCGCCAAATTGTTTTGCCTCCGCTGGCCTTGTCGATCTGGGTGAGCACCTCGGCATGCGCCGCCTGCTCCTGCTCGCTGGCACGCAGCACCGGCAGCACCAGGCCACGCAAATCGATGGCCGCCACCTTCACGCCGTCGGCACCCTCCTGGGCATCGTCGACCATGAGCAGTGCGTCCTGCCCGCGCGTGAGGTTGATGTAGACATCGGCCAGCAGCTCGGCGTCCAGCAAGGCGCCATGCAGCGTGCGGCCCGAGTTGTCCACGCCCAGGCGGTCACACAGGGCGTCGAGCGAATTGCGCTTGCCCGGGTACATCTCCTTGGCCATGGCCAGCGTGTCGGTCACGCTCTCCACATAGGTGCGGAACGCGGGGCGGCCCACCAGCTCCAGCTCCTTGTTCAGAAAGCCCACGTCAAACGCCGCGTTGTGGATGATGATCTCGGCCCCTTGCAGGTACTGCAGGATGTCGTCCACCACCTCGGCAAACTTGGGCTTGTCCTTCAGGAACTCGTTGCTGATGCCGTGCACCTTCAGCGCGTCTTCGTGGCTGTCGCGGCCCGGATTGAAGTACAGGTGCAGGTTGTTGCCCGTGAGCTTGCGGTTGAGCAGCTCCACGCAGCCCAGCTCGATGATGCGGTCCCCGCCCTCGGCCGAGAGGCCGGTGGTTTCGGTGTCGAGAACGATCTGCCGTGTCATTTCAATGGTTTTCCTTGGCGTGGTTGATCGTGTACTTGGGAATCTCCACCACCAGGTCCTGCTGCGCCAGGATCGCCTGGCAGGACAGGCGCGATTGCGGCTCCAGACCCCAGGCACGGTCGAGCAGGTCTTCCTCCTCCTCCTCCGCCTCGTTGAGCGAATTCAGCCCCTGGCGCACGATCACGTGGCAGGTGGTGCAGGCGCAGCTCATGTCGCAGGCGTGCTCGATGTTGATGTGGTTGTCCAGCAGGGCCTCGCAGATCGACGTGCCTGCAGGGGCCGTGATTTCAGTACCTGCGGGGCAGTATTCAGGGTGCGGAAGGATCTTGATGACGGGCATGGGATGGTCTTGTTTTTGTTCGAGGAGATGCGTTCGGCTGTGTCAGAGGGTCTGCACGTTCTTGCCGGCCAGCGCCTGCTGGATGCCCCGGTTCATGCGCTGGGCCGCAAAGGCTTCGGTACCCTTGGCCAGGGCGTCGGTGGCGGCTTCGATCACAGCCGCATCGTCGGCGTCGCGCTGGTGGCGCAGGGCCACCATCAGTGCATCGATAGCGGAGCGCTCTTGCAGGCTCAGCACATCGCCATCGGCGTCCAGCGCGCTCTGGGTGGCAAGCAGCATGCGGTCGGCGTCCACACGGGCCTCGACCATGGCACGGGCCTTCATGTCCTGCGCCGCCGTGGCAAAGCCCTCCTGCAGCATGCGCGCGATCTCTTCATCCGACAGGCCATACGACGGCTTCACATCGATGCGCGCCTCCACACCGCTGCCCTGCTCCTTCGCGCTCACGCTCAGCAGGCCATCGGCATCGACGGTGAAGGTCACGCGGATGCGCGCAGCACCTGCGGCCATGGGCGGAATGCCACGCAGCTCAAAACGCGCGAGGCTGCGGCAGTCCTGCACCAGGTCGCGTTCGCCCTGCACCACATGCACCGCGAGCGCCGTCTGCCCGTCTTTGTAGGTGGTGAAGTCCTGCGCCTTGGCGGTGGGGATGGTCTCGTTGCGCGCCACGATGCGCTCGACCAGCCCTCCCATGGTTTCGATGCCCAGTGACAGCGGGATCACATCCAGCAGCAGCAGGTCGCCCGCCGTGTTGTTGCCCGCGAGCTGGTTGGCCTGGATGGCAGCGCCCAGGGCCACCACTTCATCAGGGTTCAGGTTGGTCAGAGGCTCTTTGCCAAAAAATTCGGCCACCGCGCGTTGCACTTGCGGCATGCGGGTGGAGCCTCCCACCATCACCACGCCCTGCACCTCGTCACGCGCGAGGTGGGCGTCGCGCAGCGCGCGGCGCACAGCGGCCATGGAGCGCGCCGTCAGCTCGGCGGTCACGGCTTCGAAGTCTGATCTTTTTACGTCAAAATGGGCTTCACCGCTCGACAGTATTGCCTTGAATGCTACCAAATCAGTAGTAGTCAACGCCTCCTTGCAGGCGCGGGCCGCCATGCGCACGGCCGTTTTATCGGCGGCGGTGACGGCCTCCAGCCCCAGTTGCTGCAGCACCCAGTCGGCCAGTGCGGCATCGTAGTCATCGCCCCCCAGGGCCGAATCGCCACCGGTGGCAATCACTTCGAACACACCCTGGGTCAAGCGCAGGATGGAGATATCAAAGGTGCCGCCCCCGAGGTCGTACACGGCGTAGACACCTTCGCTGGCATTGTCGAGGCCGTAGGCAATCGCCGCCGCCGTGGGTTCGTTGATCAGGCGCAGCAGGTGGATGCCTGCGAGCTTGGCTGCATCCTTGGTGGCCTGGCGCTGGGCATCGTCAAAGTAGGCAGGCACGGTGATGACCGCGCCATACAGGTCGTCGTTGAAGGTGTCTTCGGCGCGGTAGCGCAGCGTGGCCAGGATCTCGGCACTGACTTCAACGGGCGACTTGTTGCCATCCACCGTTGCCAGGCTGACCATGCCCCCTGCACCCGCGTCGTTGGCGGGAACAAAGTCGTAAGGCAGCTTGCCCGCCTCTGCCACGTCGTTCAGGCCCCGGCCCATGAAGCGCTTGGCCGAGGCGATGGTGTTGCGCGCATCCTGGGCCTGAGCGGCCACGGCGTCGTAACCGATCTGGCGCCCGCCGTTCTCCAGATACCGCACCACAGATGGCAGCAGCACCCTGCCCTGCGCGTCGGGCAGGCATTCGGACACACCATTGCGCACGGCAGCCACCAGAGAGTGGGTGGTGCCCAGGTCGATACCTACGGCAATGCGCCGCTGGTGCGGGTCGGGGGACTGGCCGGGTTCGGAAATCTGCAGAAGCGCCATGAAATTTTGGGTCTCAACGTAGTGGGGCCTGCCGTCATTCCAACGGAGGCCCTGGGGGAAGCAAAAACCGCTCTATTGTCCCAGTTGCTCTCGGCGACGTTCAATGTCGTCGGCAAATCGCGCAATGAACATGAGGGCTCTGACCTGGCGGGCCGCGCCCGCGTAGTCCTGCTGCTGATCGATGAGCTGCCCGCAATGCGCCAGCGCGTCACGGCGTGCCTGGCTGACACCGTCATCCAGCGCATCGAGTTCGCTCTCGGCACGAGCCTCTTCCAGCGCCTCGCGCCACTCCATCTGCTGCATGAGGAAGGCCGCCGGCATGGCCGTGTTGTCTTCGGCGTTGATGGGTGCGCCGTGCAGCTCGCACAGGTAGGACGCGCGGCGCATCGGGTCTTTCAGGCGCTGGTAGGCCTCGTTGATGCGCACGGACCATTGCATGGCCACACGCTGTGCCGCTGCGCCCTGCGCCGCAAACTTGTCGGGATGGGCTTCGCGCTGCAGCTCTTTCCAGCGCGCGTCGATGGCGCTGCGCTCCTGGGCAAAGCGGCGTTCGAGGCCAAACAGTTCAAAGTCGTCAGATTGCAGGTTCATGCGCAGAAGGGGCGAAGCAAAAAGTGCAAGAAAAAACCGCCAGCACAAAGCGCGTTGGCGGTTTCACGGTGCAGCGCAGCGGGCTGGCGAGCGTTCACACCTTCTCAGACGCGGAAGCTCTCCCCACAACCGCAGCGGTCACGCTCGTTGGGGTTGTTGAACTTGAAGCCTTCGTTCAAGCCCTCGCGCACAAAGTCCAGCTCGGTGCCGTCGATGTAGGCCAGGCTCTTGGGGTCGATCAGCACCTTGACGCCGTGGTTTTCAAACACGATGTCCTCGGGCTCGCTGTCGTCCACATACTCCAGCTTGTAGGCAAGCCCAGAGCAACCGGTCGTCTTGACTCCCAGGCGCACGCCCAGGCCCTTGCCACGGCGGGCAAGATAGCGATTGACGTGCCGTGCAGCGGCTTCTGTCAGCGTGATGGCCATATCGCTCTCGGTGGATCAGGCAGCGGTGGTGGCAGTGGCCGCGTGCTTGGTCTTGTAGTCGAGCACGGCAGCCTTGATGGCGTCTTCGGCCAGGATGGAGCAGTGCACCTTCACGGGCGGCAAGGCCAGTTCTTCGGCGATTTCGCTGTTCTTGAGCGCTGCCGCTTCGTCCAGCGTCTTGCCCTTGACCCACTCAGTCACCAGCGACGACGAGGCAATGGCCGAGCCGCAGCCATAGGTCTTGAAACGCGCATCTTCGATCACGCCCGTGGCGGGGTTCACCTTGATCTGCAGCTTCATCACGTCGCCGCAGGCGGGCGCGCCCACCATGCCAGTGCCCACCGAATCGTCACCCTTGTCGAAGGAACCCACGTTGCGGGGGTTTTCGTAATGGTCAACCACTTTTTCTGAGTAAGCCATGATGTGTACCTCTTCAATGCTTCAAAAATCTTCGGGATTCAGTGCGCAGCCCATTGGATGGTGCTGATGTCGATGCCGTCCTTGTACATCTCCCACAGCGGGCTCAGTTCGCGCAGGCGGGCCACGTTCTCGCGGATGGTAGAGATCGCATAGTCGATCTCCTCTTCGGTCGTAAAACGGCCGATGGTCATGCGCAGGCTGCTGTGTGCCAGCTCATCGCTGCGGCCCAGGGCGCGCAGCACATAGCTGGGCTCCAGGCTTGCCGAGGTGCAGGCCGAACCCGACGACACCGCCAGGCCCTTGATCCCCATGATGAGCGACTCGCCTTCGACGTAGTTGAAGCTCATGTTCAGATTCTGCGGCACGCGGCGTTCCATGCTGCCGTTGATGAACACCTGCTCGATGTCCTTCAAGCCATTGAGCAGGCGCTGCTGCAGCGCGTGGGCCTTGGCGTTGGACTCGGCCATTTCTTCCTTGGCGATGCGGAAGGCCTCGCCCATGCCCACGATCTGGTGCGTGGGCAGCGTGCCGGAGCGCATGCCGCGCTCGTGGCCGCCACCGTGCATCTGTGCTTCCAGACGCACGCGGGGCTTGCGGCGCACATACAGTGCACCCACGCCCTTGGGGCCATAGGTCTTGTGGGCCGTCATGCTCATCAGATCAACGGGCAAGGTGGCCATGTCGATGGCAACGCGGCCCGTGGCCTGGGCCGCATCCACGTGCAGCAGGATGCCCTTTTCACGGCACAGTGCGCCGATGGCAGGGATGTCCTGGATCACGCCGATTTCGTTGTTCACGAACAGGATGCTCACCAGGATGGTGTCGGGGCGGATCGCGGCCTTGAGCGCGTCCATGTTGACCAGACCGTCTTCCTGAACATCGAGGTAAGTGGCTTCAAAACCCTGGCGCTCCAGCTCGCGCATGGTGTCCAGCACGGCCTTGTGCTCGGTCTTGAGCGTGATGAGATGCTTGCCCTTGCCCTTGTAAAACTGGGCAGCGCCCTTCAAGGCCAGGTTGATGGACTCGGTCGCGCCGCTGGTCCAGACGATTTCGCGGGGGTCAGCACCAATCAGATCGGCCACCTGCACGCGGGCCTTCTCAACGGCCTCCTCAGCCTCCCAGCCCCAGGCATGGCTGCGCGATGCCGCGTTGCCAAAATGCTCACGCAGCCAGGGGATCATGGTGTCCACCACACGGGGGTCCACCGGGGTCGTGGCGCCATAGTCGAGATAGATGGGGAAGTGCGGGGTCATGTCCATGGCTGGCTCAGTAAGAGTGTCTGGCTGGCAGATTTACGAGAAAAGGTCGGTGTTCAGAAAAACGCGTTCAGGGCGGTGCCGACCCCAAGGGCCGGCGCGGACTCTGCAGGTGTCAGGACTTCGCGAAAACGTTGCCCAGTGCAAACACCGAGTTGGGGGCATTGACACGAATGGGCTTGACCACGGGCGTCGTCGAGATGGCACGGCGCACCACCGGCTTGTCTTCGATCTGAACGCCCTTGGCGAGTTGTTCGTCCACCAGTTTTTGCAGGGTCACGGAGTCCAGGAACTCCACCATGCGCTGGTTGAGCGATGCCCACAGCTCGTGCGTCATGCAGCGGCCGGCTTCGCCCAGGCAGTTTTCCTTGCCACCACACTGCGTGGCGTCAATCGGCTCGTCCACCGACACAATGATGTCGGCCACCGTGATGTCACCCGCCTTGCGGGCCAAGGTGTAGCCGCCACCGGGGCCACGGGTGGATTCCACCAGTTCATGGCGGCGCAGCTTGCCAAAAAGCTGTTCGAGGTAGGACAGCGAAATCTGCTGGCGCTGGCTGATCGCAGCCAAGGTGACGGGGCCGTTGTTCTGACGCAGTGCCAAGTCAATCATGGCAGTGACCGCAAAACGGCCTTTGGTGGTGAGACGCATTGCAAGCTCCTTGTGCTGAGGCTCGTTCGTTAAAGAAACTGCCTGCGCTGGGTGGTGGTCAGCACGGGCACCGTCTCCGCCCCTTACTCCACACAGCGTTCTGCGCGGAGCCCTTCATCGTTGGGCTTTGTTCTTGAGTGTTTTACGCGAGTATAACACAAATCCCTATTGAATTTGTCGGGATAAAAAACCAACAGGTCGCAATTTGGCCTGAATTGTATTTTTGACCCTTCACCTCTCCGGTCACAAGGCCACCGAATCGCCTCCATGTGCGCCAAACGCCTGGTCCTTGAGCCGCGAGAGCTGGTCGCGCACACGGGCCGCCTGCTCGAACTCCAGGTTGCGCGCGTGTTCCAGCATGAGCTTTTCCAGCCGCTTGATCTCGCGCGCCACATCTTTCTCGGACATGTCCTCGACCTTGGCGCGCTGCAGGGCCTCCTGCTCCAGCCGCTCGGCGTCCTTGCCCGCTTTTTCGCTGTAAACCCCGTCAATCAGGTCTCTTACCCGCTTGACAATGCTGCGCGGTGTAATGCCGTGCGCCTCGTTGTGTGCGATCTGCTTGATGCGGCGGCGTTCCGTCTCACCCATGGCTTTTTTCATGGAATCGGTGATGCGGTCGGCATACAGGATGGCCTTGCCATTGAGGTTGCGCGCCGCACGGCCAATGGTCTGGATCAGGCTGCGCTCGGCGCGCAGGAAGCCTTCCTTGTCGGCGTCCAGGATCGCCACCAGCGACACCTCGGGGATGTCCAGCCCCTCGCGCAGCAGGTTGATGCCCACCAGCACGTCAAACGCCCCCAGGCGCAGATCGCGGATGATCTCCACGCGCTCCACGGTGTCCACGTCGCTGTGCAGGTAGCGCACCTTCACGCCGTTGTCTGTCAGGTAGTCGGTCAATTGTTCGGCCATGCGCTTGGTCAGCGTGGTGATGAGCACACGCTCCTCTTTCTCCACCCGGATGCGGATCTCCTGCAGCACATCGTCCACCTGGTGGGTGGCAGGGCGCACCTCCACCACCGGGTCCACCAGGCCGGTGGGGCGCACCACCTGGTCCACGATCTGGCCGGAATGAGTCCGCTCATAGTCCGCAGGCGTGGCAGTGACAAAAATCACCTGGCGCATTCGCTGCTCGAACTCCTCGAACTTGAGCGGCCGATTGTCCAGCGCAGAAGGCAGGCGAAAGCCGTACTCCACCAACGTGGTCTTGCGCGCGCGGTCGCCGTTGTACATGGCGCTCAGCTGCCCGATCATCTGGTGGCTTTCGTCCAGAAACATCAGCGCATCGCGGGGCATGTAGTCGGTGAGTGTGCTGGGCGGGTCCCCCGGCGCAGCGCCCGACAGGTGGCGCGTGTAGTTCTCGATGCCCTTGCAGTGTCCTACTTCGCTGAGCATCTCCAGATCAAAGCGCGTGCGCTGCTCCAGGCGCTGGGCTTCCACCAGCTTGCCGTCGGCCACCAGTTGCTGCAGGCGCTCGGCCAGTTCCAGCTTGATGGTCTCGACGGCGGCCAGCACCTTGTCGCGTGGCGTCACGTAGTGGCTGCTGGGGTAGACGGTAAAACGCGGGATCTTCTGCTTGATGCGCCCCGTGAGCGGGTCGAACAGCTGCAGGCTTTCCACCTCGTCGTCGAACAGCTCGATGCGGATCGCCAGCTCGGAATGCTCGGCCGGAAACACGTCAATCGTGTCGCCCCGCACGCGGAACTTGCCGCGCGAAAAGTCCGCCTCGTTGCGCTGGTACTGCATGCGGATCAACTGGGCAATCACATCACGCTGCCCAGCCTTGTCGCCGACGCGCAGCGTCATCACCATGCGGTGGTAGCTCTCGGGCTCGCCAATGCCGTAGATGGCAGAGACGGTGGCCACGATCACCACGTCCTTGCGCTCCATCAGGCTCTTGGTGCACGAGAGGCGCATCTGCTCGATGTGTTCGTTGATCGCGCTGTCCTTCTCGATGAACAGGTCGCGCTGCGGCACGTAGGCCTCGGGCTGGTAGTAGTCGTAGTAGCTCACGAAGTACTCCACGGCGTTCTTGGGGAAGAACTCGCGGAATTCGCTGTAGAGCTGCGCAGCCAGCGTCTTGTTGGGCGCAAAGATGATGGCCGGGCGGCCCATGCGCGCGATCACGTTGGCCATGGTGAAGGTCTTGCCCGAGCCTGTCACGCCCAGCAGGGTCTGAAAAGTCTCCCCGTCGTGCAGGCCCTCCACCAGCTTGGCAATGGCCTCGGGCTGGTCGCCCGCCGGGGGGTACGGCTGGAACAGCTCAAAGGGAGAGTCGGGGAAATGGACGAACTCGCCGTCTTGCTTTTCAGTTATGACTTCGGTGATATCTGGCATGGGCGTGGTCAACGGGTGGGGCAGGCCGCCCGTTAAAATCGGCGGAACCCGGCACAGTACACCACGCCCGGATTCTTCGCTACTGACAACCTTTCAAGGATTTTCATGTCTCTGTTCACCGCCGTCGAAATGGCCCCCCGCGACCCCATCCTGGGCCTCAACGAGCAATTCAACGCCGACACCAACCCCAACAAGGTCAACCTGGGCGTCGGCGTTTATTTCGACGACAACGGCAAGCTGCCACTGCTGCAATGCGTGCAGGCCGCAGAAAAGACCATGATGTCCACCCCCACGGCCCGTGGCTACCTGCCCATCGACGGCATCGTGGCTTATGACAACGCCGTCAAGAGCCTGGTGTTCGGTGCCGACAGCGAACCCGTGAAGTCCGGCCGCGTGGCCACCGTGCAGGCCATCGGCGGCACCGGCGGCCTGAAGATCGGTGCCGACTTCCTGAAAAAGGTCAGCCCCAATGCCAAGGTACTGATCTCCGACCCCAGCTGGGAAAACCACCGCGCGCTGTTCACCAACGCCGGTTTTGAAGTCGATACCTACGCGTACTACGACGCCGAAAAGCGCGGCGTGAACTTCGAAGGTTTCCTGGCCAGCCTGAACGCTGCCGCCCCCGGCACCATCGTCGTGCTGCACGCCTGCTGCCACAACCCCACCGGCTACGACATCACCCCCGCGCAGTGGGACCAGGTGATCGCCGCCGTCAAGGCCAAGGGCCTGACCCCCTTCCTCGACATGGCCTACCAGGGCTTCGGCCACGGCATCGCCGAAGACGGCGCCGTGATCGGCAAGTTTGTGGCCGCTGGCCTGAACTTCTTCGTCTCCACCTCGTTCTCCAAGAGCTTCAGCCTGTACGGCGAACGCGTGGGTGGCCTGTCGGTGCTGTGCGCCGACAAGGAAGAAGCCGGCCGCGTGCTGAGCCAGCTCAAGATCGTGATCCGCACCAACTACTCCAACCCACCCATCCACGGTGGCGCAGTGGTGGCCGCCGTGCTGAACAACCCCGAGCTGCGCGCGATGTGGGAACAAGAGCTGGCCGAAATGCGCGTGCGCATCAAGGCCATGCGCCAGAAGCTGGTGGACGGCCTGAAGGCCGCCGGCGTGAAGCAGGACATGAGCTTCATCACCACCCAGATCGGCATGTTCAGCTATTCCGGCCTGTCCAAGGACCAGATGGTGCGCCTGCGCAACGAGTTCGGCGTGTACGGCACCGACACCGGCCGCATGTGCGTGGCCGCGCTTAACAGCAAGAACATTGACTACGTCTGCCAGGCCATTGCAAAGGTTGTCTGAGCACGATGAGGAAGCGGCGCTCGCGCGCCGCTTCGTGAGCGAAACGCTCCAGAACCCGCACAACGCGGCCCTTCTGGAGCGTTTGCCGTTTCTGGGCCTGCCCGATGCGTGGCTGGTGGCGGGCTGTTTGTTCCAGACGGTGTGGAACCTGCGATCTGGCCTGACGCCCACGGCGCACATCAAGGACTACGACCTGTTCTACTTCGACGGCAACGACTTGTCCGAATCGGCAGAGCAGCAGGTGCAAGCCCAAGTCACCGCCCTCTTCGCCGACCTGCCCATCACCGTCGAAGCCAAGAACCAGGCCCGCGTGCACCTCTGGTACGAGCGCTGGTTTGGCTACCCGTATGCGCCGCTGCAATCGGCCCGCCACGGGATCGAGCGTTTTCTGGTGCCCTGCACCTGCGTGGGTCTGCAGCCTGGCAACACACCACAAACCCCGCCGTTGCTGTACGCCCCCTACGGCCTTGCGGAGTTGTATGCCGGGCTGATGCGCCCCAACCCGGCCTGCCCCCATCTGCCGCTGTTCCAGGCCAAGGCAGACAGTTACCGGGAGCGCTGGCCATGGCTGACGATCGAGCCGATGTTGACCACTACCGGCGGGTTGCCTGAAAGTTTCTAGCCTTTTTTGGCCTCTTCCGCCTGATGGATAAGCATTGGCGGCTATCAATATAAGAGCAAATTAATGAAGGCCGCGCCGACGCAGCCCGTTACCCCCACAGCACCGACCGCATCGAGATCGACGCCGACTGGTAGCCGGTGTTGAAAAAGCGCGGCATCTCGCTGGACTCCACCGCACCGGCGGCGTACAGCAGCGGCAGGTAGTGTTCGTGCGTGGGGTGCGCCTGCTGGGCCACGGCGCCCAGCTTCTGGAAGTCCTGCAAGGCCCCCAGCTGGCCTTTCTTGATCTGCGCCTGCACCACGGTGTCGAACTCGGCGGCCCAGTCGTATGCCTCATTGGCGGCCGTCCCCCGGCGGGTGAGCCGCAGGTTGTGCACGATGTTGCCGCTGCCCACAATGAGCACGCCCCGCTCGCGCAGGGCCTTGAGCTGCTGGCCCAGCGCATAGTGCTCGGCCGGGGCGCGGCTGTAGTCCATGCTGAGCTGCATCACCGGGATGCGCGCCTGGGGGAACATGGGCTTGAGCACCGACCAGGTGCCATGGTCCAGCCCCCATTCGCCCTCGTCCACGCCTAATGCGGCACCAGTGGCAGGAGATTTCAGCTCCTTGGCCAGGCTGCGCGCTACCGCCGGGGCTCCCGGCACGGGGTACTGCTGGTCAAACAGCGCCTTGGGAAAGCCGCCAAAGTCGTGAATGGTTTTGGGGTTGGCCATGCCCGTCAGCTGCCAGCCACCGCGCGTGAGCCAGTGGGCCGACACACACAGGATGAGCTGCGGCTGCACCGCGCGCGCCATCAGCTCCGCGCCCATGGCCTGCCAACTGCGGCGCCAGGCGTTGTCCTCGATGGCGTTCATGGGGCTGCCATGGCCCACAAACATCACCGGCATGCGGGGCGAGGGCTTGAGCGCCTGCAGCAAAGGGGCCGTGGCGGCGCTGCTCAGGGACGTGGTCATGAAAGCTCCCGGAAAGGCGGCCAGGCCTGTGAGGGCGGCCAAAGAGGTTCTGCGTTGCATGGGTCGGGGAGCGTAACAAATTATGTATAACGCTGGGAGTGAGCCCGCGCGACCCGCGAAGTTCCAGCGCCGCACCTTTCATTCATAACCACAACACCGAGACAACCCTGAGCCCATGACAACCGCCCTGCCCCAGCCCATGCGCAACGCCCGCGTCCTCAGCCTCGCCCTCAACCTGCCCGGCCCCGCCGCCCTGATGCGCTGTGCACGCATGGGC